>JABDCH010000006.1 GCA_013288205.1 Bacteroidota bacterium
TTGGCAGCTACACTTCAAATCCTTCGCTGAATGTATTGTGTTATCAGAAAATACAAGGGGTTACTACTACCTATCCTTTAATTGCATTTAATCTAAATGGAAGCGAAAAAAGCTGCATTGTAACAGGTGAAGGACTTTTCCGCTGGAGATTAAAGGACTATGCTGACCATAAGAACAATAATTTCTTTGATGACCTTATAAACAAAATAGTGCAGTATCTCGCCATAAGAGACGATAAAAGCTTTTTCCGCATACATGCACCCAATAGCTTTAAAGAAGATGAACCCGTTGAAATGGATGCCGACCTCTACAACCCCAGCTATCAATTGGTAAATGACCCTGAAGTGAGCATGATTATTACCAATAGCGATGGCAAAAATTTCAACTACACATTTAGTCGCACCTCCAATGCCTATCACTTAAATGCAGGCCAGTTGCAAGCCGGGGCGTATCATTATGCCGCACAGGTTAAGCAGGGCACTCAACTTTATACGGCTAAAGGAGAGTTTACGGTTACACCTGTCCAGGTAGAGTCCACCAATACGGTTGCAAATCATCAATTGCTTTACCAACTGGCTAAAGAACATGGAGGCAACATGATATTCCCAAATCAATTACCGGAATTAACCAAGCTGATTGCTGCCAAGGATGACATAAAGCCACTTATCTATACCCATACTTCCTATGCTCCTCTTATCAATCTGAAATGGGTATTCTTCCTGCTATTGTTGCTGGTATCAGTTGAATGGTTTATACGCAAGTGGAGCGGGACGTATTAATGCATAAAGAATTCATAGGATATGAAACACCTTTGGGGCATAGATTTGGGCGGAACAAAAATGGAAGGCATTATACTGGAGCCTGCCGAAAGCCCTGTAACAATATGCCGTTTGCGTATTCCATCGGGAGCAGAAAAGGGATATGAGCATGTCACCGGACAGATAGTAACGCTGGTTGAAATGATGAAAACAGCCTCGGGATTGAAACCCGAAAGGCTTGGGATGGGCACACCCGGTATTTTAGACCCGCTTACTCAAACCATGAAAAATTGCAATTCAGTTTGTCTGAATGGCAGACCACTAAAAGCCGATATAGAAAAAATGTTGGGCATCCCGGTTAGACTTGCAAATGATGCCAACTGTTTTGCCTTAGCAGAAACGCTTTACGGAGTTGTAAAAGACGAATGTCCCAATGCAAGAGTTGTGTTTGGAGTAATTATGGGAACGGGCGTTGGCGGTGGAATTGTAATAGACAACAAAGTTTGGGAAGGTAAACAAGGCATTGCCGGCGAATGGGGCCATAACCAATTAGAAGAAAACGGAGAACCTTGCTATTGTGGTAAAAACGGCTGTGTTGAAGCCACATTCTCAGGCCCCTCATTGGAAAAATATTACACCAAAATAAGTGGGCGGAAAGTAAACTTGAAAGAAATTACGGAATTGCATGTTTCAGGCGGTGATGCTTTTGCAACCCAAACCATAAACAGGCTTACAAGTATGTTTGGTAAAGCTATTTCAACCGTTGTAAATATACTCGACCCGGATGCTATTGTACTTGGCGGAGGTGTAGGCAATATTGATGCCCTTTATACAGATGGGCTAAACGAATTGAAGAAATCTATATTTAATAACCGGGTTGAAACGGTATTATTAAAACCTAAATTAGGAGATAGCGCCGGAGTGTTTGGAGCCGCAGGGCTTTGGAGTGAACAATAATCCCTCTTATGGGTTTATCCAGTTATTCTGGAATTTGCAGTTAAGGCTCCCCTTATCTACATGGACATATATACCTTCTTTCAATTTGCGGTTTATCCATGCATTAATTATACGTTGTTGCTTTTTCCCAAGAGCTGCACCCTGTATAAGTTGATAGTCATCTTTCAGATTTGCTTTATGAGGCTTTGACCTGTCTTTTAACATAACAATCCTGTATCCTCTTTTAGCATCGGGTGTGCTGTATATTTCCGGGTCCGAAATATCACCCGGACTCATGTTAATAGTATATGACAAGTCTAATTCTCCAAGTTGGTTCATATCCCATTTGGTAAGCCCTGTTTGAGGATTGGTAATTAATCCACCATTATATTTGGAAGACTTATCATCAGAGTATTTAGCCGCTGCATCGGAAAAAGAAATCGAATCTTTTTTAATATCTTTTTCAATGCTATCCAGCCTTTCTCTGCATTTTTCCATATCCAGGTCAGATACTTGAGGGATAATGAGAATATGACGAATGTCTACCAACTCGCCATGCCGGTGAATAAGCTTAATAAAGTGATAGCCATATTGTGTTTCAAATACCGGTGAAATTTCGCTATCCTTTAGACTAAACGCTACTTTCTCGAATTCCGGGGCAAATTCACCCTTTCGAACACTAGCATATCGTCCTCCATTTTTTGCCGATGCCGGATCGCCGCTATAAAGAACAGCCAAGGCTGCCATATCGGCACCCTTTAAAACCTTCTGCCTCAGTTCTTCACACTGCTCCCTGGCTGCTTGTTTTTCTTCCGGGGTTAAACTGGCCAGCTTCACAATTTGAGCAATTTCTTCCTGCGCATTAATTCCGGGTATACTATCTTTGGGAATGTTTTCATAGTATTTCCTTACATCCTCAGGGCTTATGCTGAGCCCTTCCAGAACTTTGCTCCGCATTTGCTGAGCCATTAATAGATCCCTTACATCGGGCTTCAATTCCTCCTTGTATTGATCAACCGTTTTACCATACCATTTTTCAAACGCCTCTTTTGACCCGAATTCGTTGATATAATAGTTTATTCTCTTATCAAATTCCTGTTCTACCTGCTCGTCGCTTACTGTAATAGTAGAGTCTTTTTCAGCCTCAATAAGCAACAATTTTTCATACATCAAATCTTCCAGCACTTTACATGATATTCCGCTTGTATCCTGTACTTTTTCATTTAGATATTCCTGTATCCGTTCATTTACATCGGATTGTAGTATGATTTTATCGCCAATAATGGCTACTACCCTATCTATCATTTGCCCGGTTGGGGCCACAGGCTGTTCCTGCTGAGCATTTGTTATGCAAGGCAGCGTAAAAAGAAGCAAAAGAGAAAAACTAAACTGGAATATCTTATTCATTACAATACTTTTAACGGGAAAGCTGCAAATTTATTGAAATTGACGGGTTAAAGGAGTCTTTTTTTATCCTTAACCTTTTTTAACGCTTTCTATACGCTATCCTTTTTTTATAACAGCGTTTACTATTCCAAGTATTGCAGTTTCAAGTTCCAACGCCTGTTTCTCTATTTTTTCAGCGTCATCCAGTAATGTTTGTATACTAGTTTTATCGCTCAATCCTCCGGCATTTATTTTTACATTCAGATGAGCGCCCAACACAGCAGAGCGTGCACAAAGAGCGCCTACACCAGCATCACTCACTGAATTCGGGTTACCGTTTTCCGCCATAGCTTTAATAAGTTGCATCGATTCAAGCGAGAGTTGCATTACTTTATAAGGCACTTCAATAGCGGATATGGTAGCAAGATTGATGGCATTTTTCCTTGTTTTCTTTTCTTCTTCGGTATTTTTAGGCAGACCAAAAGCAGCCATGATACGGTTAAATGCAGCCGTATCCTCATCAACTGCCTTTACTAATTTGTCTTTTATTACTTGTCCTTTTTCAGCCCAGTCAGAAAACTCATCTATGCGCGATTCCCAACCCTTTTTGGTAGCAGAAAGATTAGCAACCATGGTTCCTAATGCAGCCCCCAATGCACCCAGGTAAGCTGACACAGAGCCTCCACCCGGAGCAGGTGATTCTGAGGCCGTCATATCTGCAAAAGCCTTTACTGTAAGGTTTTGCAGGATACTATCAGAATCTTTACGCATACAGTATTCAATAATTTTTTTATCAGGATGAAACTCGCCCAGATCATCCAACCCTAGGGATTTAATAGCAATATGAATCAGTTCCTGTTCAGAGACTCCAATAGAACGTTTTTGTTTTTTCAAAAAGTATTTCCCTGCATTTAACATCGATTGCAAGGGAATAAGCCCCACCAATTCTGAGCCTGTTACGCGCATTCCTCTATTCAGGGCGCTTTTGCATACCTCTTCAAACGCAATATGAACAGGAGTTGTGTTTACATTCGTAAGATTCATGGAAACCTGCGCTTGTTGATATTCTTCAATATACCAGCCGATGGCTTTCACTTCTTTCAATGTTCCGGGAACATGTACATCGTTGCCTTTTGTATCTTTTACTACCCTACCCCTTTCTCTCACGTCAAAAGCTACGGCATTGGCTCTACGAACTGAGGTGGTATTCAGATTTACGTTATACGCTACCAAGAAATCACGCACCCCTATAACGCTTGCACCTGACCTAACCGGCAATTCCGAAGGTCCATAGTCAGGTTTCCATTTAGGCTGTTTTATTTTTTTAGAAAACCCTTCATATTCACCTTCACGGATAACGGATAAGTTATTTCTTTCTTTATTGGGCTGCGCATATTCATACAGATAAACCGGGATTCCCAACTCTCTACCAACTCTTTCCGCTAATTGATTAGCATACCTAACGGTTTCTTCTACTGTAATGCCTGAAAGCGGTATTAAAGGACATACATCGGTGGCGCCCATTCGGGGATGCTCACCTTTATGCTTGCTCATATCTATTAGTTCCGATGCCCGTTTTATAGCATGAAATGCAGCCTCTACAACAGCTTGTGGAGTTCCCACAAATGTAACAACCGTGCGGTTTGTAGCTTTTCCCGGGTCAACGTCCAAGAGCTTTACCTCATCAATCTTTTCAATTTCTTCGGCAATACTATTTATGATGGCGCTATCCGTTCCTTCGCTGAAGTTAGGTACGCATTCAATGAGCTTTTCCATATTCCTTTTTTTACAAAGATAATGGTTTACCTATCCTATCGTTCTATCCCTCTTTTATTAAGATATTGACGGTATTTAGCAGCATATTTATTTTGTTCGGCCAGTGTTGAACTAAAATGATGCCTACCCGAGCCATCCGCCTCGGCTACCATATATAAGTAATTGCTTTTATCATAATTCAGTACGGCATCAATAGAAGATGGTTCGGGCATATTTATTGGCCCCGGTGGCAGACCGCTACGTTTATAAGTATTATAGGGGGAATCTTGTTCCTTATCCCCTTCCCTAACCCGTTCAATCGAAAAATCACCCCGTGCATAAACAAGCGTAGGGTCGCTTTGCAGTGGCATTCCTATTCGCAGACGGTTAATATATAATCCGGCAATCATCGGCTTCTCATCCATGTAGCGGCTTTGTTCGGCTTGTACAATAGAGGCTAAAATAGTTACCTGTAAAGGGCTTAAACCTGCTTCTAAGGCCTTTTCCCTCCTTTCTTTTGTCCAGAATCTTTTATAGGCAGTATCCATTTGAGTAACGAACATCTCCGGGCTATCGGTCCAGTATATTTTATATGTGCCGGGAACAAATATTACCAACACGTTGGTCGGATTGACACCAAATTGCTTCAAAAATGGACCATTATTGAGACATGACATAACCTGCGCTGAATCGGATTCCATTTTAGACCCCACAATTCCTGCCAAATCACCTTTAAATACAATATTATGCAGGCTTATACTCTCCTGCTCCTGCTTTCCGCTTAACAGCATGTTTACCAGTGCGGCATTGCTCATTCCATTAATTACACGATAGCGGCCAGGCAATACAGCCTCATCGTACTTTTTATATTTCGAGAATAGCTCAAAGCCGATTGCATGTTCAATAATGTGTTTTTCCTGAAGCATTTGCTTCACTTGTGTAAAACTCCAACCGGTGTGGATATATATAAGTTTCGATTTTTCTTCTAATTTTATATTGGAAGCAAAAACTAATTCATATCCAATCCCCGTACCTATCAAGGCAAGTAGCAATATTCCAAAAAATAACCTTCTCATGTGTATTTTGTAAAGCGGGCAAATTTAGGGAATTGTCCTTAGGAAGGATTTTTCCTGACAATTCTTTCAACCTGTTTTTGATGCCGGTCAAAATGTGCTTGCATAAAGTCAAGCATTTGAAATATGTTTATCCTTCCGATAGCAGGTTGTTTGAAAACATTTTTATATAATATCTCATCAGGTAGCGAATCCAATAATTTTTTCAATTTATCACGGGTTACTTTCCATTCGGCAATAACTTGCGGGTAGTTAACTTCAAGAGGAACATCGCCTAACACATTTACCGGAGCTTTTAAACCGAATGGCAACTGAAACCGAATTTTTAAGCCAATCATTTTTAGTTGCTCCTTAAGTCCGGTGCGTTTTAGATTATTGATATCGAGTTGCTTTTTGCTCACATAGAGAACAGATAATCTTTCTGCCCTATTTAGATGGTAAAATATTTGAGAAACCGACCATTTTCCTGGTACGGGTGGCATTTCTAATTTTGATGGAGATACTTTATCCAGTTTTTCCAATAAGGAAAGACGGCTGTTTTCCAGTTTCAAGAATTTACTGCTGACAAGATGATTCAAACCGGTTTTGTTTATACAAAGATATTATTAAATGAGAAAAGCCCTGATGCAAGGGTATTACATCAGGACTTTTGCTTTGGTGTATAAGAGGAAACCTTAGTGGTTCTTAATTTCGTTGCTTACGTGGTTTTCCTGGTTGTTCATATGCTTTTGCTCAGCTTTGGTAATGTGGCCGCCATTTGCAGCTGCATCCCGTTTTTCCTCCTTGTGGATTGATTTATCCTGGGAATGTATTTTTGCAGCTTCGGCCTTTGACATTTTACCATCTGCAACCTTATTGTCGGTACGTGCATTTTGGTTTTGCAGGCGGCTGTTTACTTGTTGTTCGCGTGGATGACCGTTTTGGGCAAATGCTGTAGTAGAAATTAATCCGAGGGCTACCAGGGAAGCAGCTACCAATAATTTGTTTGTTTTCATGATGATTGATTAATTAGTTATGAAGCAATATTATTAATCAAAAATGAAGTAATTATGAAGCTATTTATAATTGCCGTTTATAAATCCCGCACTATTCTGAATCCTGTATACCTGTTTTTGGCCGAAGGAAGAGAAGCGCCGCGCGATATGATCAGGCACCCCTCATCAAGGCTCGACCAGGTTCCGCCTCTTACCACCTTTCCATTGCCATTGGCAGGTCCTTGCGGGTTATCTGAAGGGCTGTCTTTATAGTAAAATATTCCATACCAATCTGAGCACCATTCCCAGATATTGCCCGACATATCTGCCAAGCCTAGTTCATTTACTTTTTTTTGCCCTACCGGGTGACTTCGCCCACTTGCGTTATCCACAAACCAGGCAACATTAGTTTCTTCATTGCTGCCACTATAGGTAAAGCCCTTGCTTTTATCACCACCACGGGCAGCATACTCATATTCAGCTTCGGTAGGCAGGCGGTAATGTGCTTTATAGAGGCTGTTTAGCTTATTTATAAATGCTTGAGCATCATACCAGCTCACGTTTTCTACCGGACAGGTATAACAGTTTTTATGAAAAGAAGGGTTGGAATCCATTACTGAATACCATAATGCCTGTGTAACGGGAGTTTTAAGGATGTAAAAACTCTTTACTATAACCTTATGTTGGGGCTTGGCAACCTCGCCTCCTTCAATCAGCGATGTATCCGGTAATCCCATTTGGAAACTTCCACCTTGCACAAAAACAAAATTTGAATCCAGGTTAAGAATACTTACGGCCATTATGGAATCTCTTTCTCTTATGGATGTATTCAACTGGGCCTTACCCACAGCCAAGAATAACAGGGTAAAAAATAATACGGGGAATATCTTTTTATAAATTTTCAATATACTTATGGATTATTATCGGGTGAGTCTTATTCATCTATTCTATTGTGCAAAGTTAAAAATAGAATAAAAGCATGTAAACAAGCTCATTACAATTTCACACTATCTTTGTAAACGATTCTGTTAACACTATGCCGTTACTGTTAAGCCTACTTACATTTTTATCAACTTTTATTGGGGGATTATTGGCCATCCGCTTTAAGGAGAAATTGGCTATCATAATCGGATTTAGCGCCGGGGCTGTAATTGGGGTTGTATTTTTTGATCTTTTACCCGAAGCCTTTTCCCTTGGCAGCAAACAATATGGTATACAGACTATCAGTTTGATTATTGTATCGGGGTTTTTGTTTTACATGCTTCTCGATAGATTATCGGTATTGCATACACACCAGCATGAAAATATACGTAAGGGCCGGATTGGGGCCGGGAGCCTTTCTATACACAGTTATTTAGACGGAGTTGCCATTGGTGTGGCTTTCCAGGTTTCTCCGTCAATGGGGATATTAATTGCTGTTGCGGTGATTACGCATGATTTTGCCGACGGCGTAAATACAGTGAGTGTTATCTTGAAGGAAGGAGGGAATAATAAGATGGCCTATCGTTGGCTTATCGCTGATGCTTTAGCACCCATACTAGGTGTAGTTTCTACATTATTTTTCAAGATACCTAATGGCTTTTTTAGCATTCTATTGTCTATCTTTTCAGGATTCTTCTTATATATTGGTGCAAGTGATCTTCTACCGGAAAGCAGGTCAAAACATCCGGGTTTTTTAGTTACAATTCTTACCATCTTGGGGGTATTACTCTTATATGTTGCTACAACAATAGCGCAGGTATAAGTTTTTATTGACTATTTGTAACTTAAGGTGGTAGCTATTCGTCCTACGACACGAAAGTTAAAACTATGTTAACAGCTATATCAGTTAAAATAAAAAAATTACATTTGAAAAAAATATGCCCCTAAAAACAACACCTACTATGAAAAAAACACTCACACTTCTCACCCTTTTACTGGGTATGTGCTCTTTAGCTGCTGCCCAAACTGCAGATGATATTATCAGTAAGAATATTGCCGCTATGGGCGGGATGGACAAGCTGAATTCTATCAAAACTGTATATGAAGAAGATAGCATATTTGCGGGTGGAGCAAAGCTTCCTTTAAAAGCATGGATGGTTGACAGAAAGGCTATGCGTGCAGAGTTTTCTTTCAGCGGTATGACTGGTTTTTCTATTCTCCGGAATGATTCCGGCTGGAATTTTTCACCTTTCCAGGGCCAAACAACACCTGAGCCAATTCCGGCCGATGAAGTAAAAAAAGGCCAATCGGAACTTTCAATTACAGATGCTTTTGTAAACTATAAAGATAAAGGCTATAAAGTAACATATGAAGGTATGGATGATGCACAAGGTTCGCAAACATATAAACTTAAAGTAACTATCACTGATAGTGTAAGTGAAACCTATTACATTGACCCAGATACGTATTATGTTATACAGGTAAAATCAAAGGCTACTGTAAACGGAAAAGTTCACGAGGGTACAGAAACACGTAGCGATTATAAAAAGACTACTGATGGGTATGTTTTTCCAATGGAATCCAACTCATCTGATTTTGGCGATATAAAAACATTTACTGTTAAGGTAAACTCGCCTATCGATAATAGTATCTTCAGCCCTTCTGTAAAAATTGCTGCGAAATAGTTTTTCAACTGATTATAAGCTATGAGCTGTACGATTAGTTCATAGCTTATTGATTGTCGTATATACCAAACCTCACCTACTATGAAAAAGAAATTTGCATTTTCATTCTTCATTCTTAGCGCCTCATTTCTATCTGTTTGCCATGCCCAGCAAACCAATGCCGTTACTTCAGGAACTTTTGATGTGATGCAGGCACGCTGGCTCGGCCCCGGAACCATGAGCGGCCGTATTACAGCTATTGAAGGATGCCCCAAAGACGGTAAAACGATTTATGTAGGTTCTGCAGGCGGAGGTGTTTGGAAAACTACGAATGCAGGTGCATCGTTCAAATCAGTATTTGATAAGTATTGCCAAAGTATTGGTGCAATAGCTATGGATCCGAATGATATCAGTACTGTCTATGTGGGCACAGGTGAAAGCAACATGCGTAATACTGTTAGTTATGGTAATGGCCTATACAAAACTACCGACGGTGGAGACAATTGGACAAAAATTGGGCTTGATAGCACAGAACATATAAGCAAAATACTTATTAACCCCGCCAATACAAATATTATCTATGTAGCTGCGCCGGGTCCGCTATGGAGCAACAGTAAAAGTCGTGGGTTATTTAAATCAACGGATGGAGGCACTACATGGCAACAAATTCTATATACCGACGAGAAAACAGGCTGTGCAGATATTGTAATGAATCCGCAAAACCCGGATGAATTGCTTGCTACCATGTGGGAATTCAGAAGAAAACCTTACGCATTTAGCTCCGGCGGCAAAGGAAGCGCCATCTATAAATCAATGGATGGTGGTAAAACATGGACTAAAATTACGAAAGGATTACCTGACGGAGAGCTGGGGCGTATAGCGCTTGCACTTTCTCCATCAAACCCTAAACATATTTTGGCAATTGTTGAAGCAAAAGAAACAAAACTCTACGCCAGTACAGATGGCGGTGAAAGCTGGAGCAAACTGGCATCTACACAAAATGTAGAAGCCCGTCCTTTTTATTTCAGTACGCTTGCTTTCGACCCGAAAGATGATAAACGTGTATATCGCCCGGCCTTTGAATTATCCATAAGTGATGATGGCGGGTATTCATTTACCGATGCAAGTAATGAAGGTGGCTGGGTACATAGCGATCATCATGCTATTTGGGTAAATCCGTTGTACACAAATCAAGTTTGGATTGGAACTGATGGTGGCGTATTTCTTAGTAATGACAGGGGATTAACATTCACATTTATTCAAAACCTCCCTGTTGGGCAATTTTATCACGTTCAATACGACATGAAAGAACCCTATAATGTTTATGGAGGTTTACAAGACAATGGCACTTGGATGGGGCCATCGCAATATTATGGAGGTATTAGTAATGGCAGATGGCGTGCCTTATATGGGGGAGATGGATTTTGGGCTCAACCAGACCCGACTGATTCTAATTCTGTATATGCCGAAGCGCAAGGCGGAGAAGCAGGCAGGGTTGATTTAGCTACTGGACTTACTGTTGACATTCAACCATCGCAAACAAAAAATGACGATAAACTACGGTGGAACTGGAATAGCCCCATATATATAGGAGCTGCCAATCCGCATGACTTATACATGAGTGCGCAATATTTATACAAATCTACTGACCAAGGAAGGAACTGGACTCGTATTTCGCCTGACCTGACCACCAACGATAAAAACAAGGAAAAACAGGAGGAATCGGGTGGATTAAGCGCCGATAACACTTCTGCCGAAAACCACTGCACTATATTTACAGTAGCTGAAAGTCCTCTGGATACTAATTACATTTTTGCAGGAACAGATGACGGTAATTTGCAAATTACTGCCGATGGTGGAAAAACCTGGACAAATGTTTCGTCTGGTATAAAGCTATGCGGTATTCCTGCACAAACATGGGTTAGCAGTATTGAGCCCTCACGTTTTGATAAGAATACATTGTACGCCACATTTGACAATCACATGTATGGCGATTTTAACACATATCTTGCCAAATCAACCGATTTAGGTAAGACTTGGACTCGTATCAGCAGCACCGAATTTACTGGTTTTGCTCATAAAATTAAAGTGGATTTGAAGAACCAGAACTTATTATTTTTAGGTACTGAAAGAGGCCTATTTTGCAGCATAAATGGAGGAGCCGACTGGTTCCGTATGAAAAACCACATACCTGATTACTGTCCTGTGCGAGATATTCAAATTCACCCGCGTACTAACGACCTCATCTTAGGAACATACGGAAGAGGTATTATGATTGTCGACAACATTACCCCCATGCGGGATATGACACAACAAGTAGCCGCTAAAAATGTATATCTCTACCCCATTGATAAAATGGAGCTCACCTATGGAAAATACGAAGGTGGATTCCCCGAACACGATGGCTGGGTTTGCTATAACTCGGATGAAATTCCTCCTATACAGTATTACTTTAAGAAACGCATTATGACAGGTGACGTATCTATGAAAATTTTTGATTCTGAAGGTAAAATGCTTAAGGATATACCTGCTACCAAGCGGAAGGGTTTGAATAAAGTGTATTGGGATTTGCGTAGTAAAGGTCCTAAAACAGCTACCGGGGGAACTAAGCCCGATCCAGGCAGTTTTATTGGCCCAATGGTACTACCAGGCGTTTACACTATAAAACTATACGTAGGCGATTCTACTTATAGTGAAAATGTAAATGTAGTGCCCAATCATAATGGCAAGATGACCGATGACGACCGCAATGCTCAATATGCTGCTGCGCAAAAATGCATGCAATTACATGAAGCTCTTGCCACAGTTGCCGATAGCATTAATGCTACTATAGATGCTGTTAATGCAAGACTGGCAGTTGATAAATCAAACAAGAAATTACAGATTTTTGCCGATACACTGAAGGCTTTCAAAAGCAGATTGATGGCAACAAAACAAACCTCCATATTTGCTGATGAAGAGCGCCTGAGAGAAAAGATTACGAAGGTATATGGTGCCGTTTGTTATCAAGAGGCCCGTCCAACAAACCTGCAAATGGAGAATATATTATTACTAACTTCTGACGTAGATAAAGCGCAGGTGAAGACAAAAGAAGTAATGCTTGAGTATAACAAAAAATGGAAAAGTAAGCAGTTTACGCCGCTTCAACCAAAGGGATAATACTATTGTCCTCCAAAATCCATTACAAAATTGTATTGGAATTTTTTGTGCGGCTGCTCTGAAATACCAATAGCTGTAAAGGCCGGATCCAAAAGGTTTTTGCGATGCCCCAGGTTTACCGGGTCGCTTTTGTCAATCAGCAGATGCATAAAAGCATCTAAGCCTATTGCGTTTCCATAATCACAATTCTCGCCTACCCTATTGTATCTGTCCATCACAGGTTTTATACGGGTTTGGAAATCGGCGTGACCTATTTTCCCTTCCTCTCCCATTTTTTTTGCAAAGTTTTTCGCTATCTCACTTAATTGCTGGTCAGGAATTAATACTCCACAAGGTTTTGTGGTGGATAATTGATTTTTAAGATTGTTTAAAAAACTTTGGTCTACCTGTTGATCAGGATTATTTTTCAAATAATCGGCAAGCACTGTCTGGCTGAATAATTTCGGCTCTAGACGACAAAGGTTGGTGTAGAATATGAGTTTCTTTTCTTCTTCCGATAGATAAGTAATTCCAGAAGCTGTATTAGCCTGTTTTAACACATTCTTATCCCATCCCGATAAAGGATTATTATTGGCTTGAATAGATAAATTACTAAAAGCACCAGTCAGGATAAATGCAGGCAAAATTCCTACAATTACAAGTATCGATTTCATAAAATTCTTTTGTAAGCAAATATCTGTTTTTTATACCAAATACCCCCGGGTTGCTTTGCCGGGGGTATCCTTTAATGCTTATTGCAGTTTAAAATGGATAGGTACAACATATTGTACCCTTACCGGGTGGCCATCCTGGTTGCCGGGTATCCATTTAGGCATTTCCGATAATACCCTTAAGGCCTCCTGGTTTAATTCCTCACCGCTACTTATTCCCCGTACTAATTTAACACTGCTCACAGAGCCATCGCGTTCAACTATAAAGGATACATAAGCAGTACCTTGTATGCCTAATCTGGCTTCTTCAGCCGGGTACTGAAGTTTTTGAGCAAGATAATCATCTATTTTTCCTCCGGGGAATTTCGGCATTGTACTTGCGAATACAACCGTCTTATTATCATCAGGCACCGGTGGAGAATTTCCAAGCGTTGTCGATGAATTTGTACCAGGCGTTTCTATGGTTCCTCCACTTCCTAAAGATGCCACTGTCGTGGGATTAATAGGTCTTTCCACAGGATCACTATCCACCGGTTGGCTCCTCGTAATAACAGGAGGGGCTGTTTGGGGTGTTGTATTTTTGGGTAGACGAACTGTTTGATGGGGAGGTGGTGGGACTTGGTAAATAGGTATATAAGTGGGCTTTGCTGTAACGCCCGGTATCAGTTTTGGTGGCAAGGGAATACGGACCTTAAACACATAAGGAATAACAGCACACGCGACCATTATGCCAATGGCCGACATCAGCGAAAGTAAAAGTGCATTGGGATAACGTTGACGGATGTAAAAAGCTCCGTAATCTTTGTGTCTTCCTTCAAAGACGATTTCATTGCGGCCCACGCTGGTAATATCTGTCCAGTCGCCGCCTGTTTTGTACCCATTCATAGTTTTGAATTTTTAAGGTTATAACTAGTGCGGTCGTTTTGCGCATGAAATCGCTTTTAAGTAATAACTATAAATGAATAGGTTTAGTATTACTACGTGAAATAATTTTTAAAGTTTCGATAAATATTTCAGGGACATAAATGGGCAGGGAGTGCACGCATGTCTAGCATGCCACCTGCAGAACATTAAGAATAAAGAATTTTCGCCTACCCTATTTAGCTATGTTAACAGCCCTTGTTTCGCGAATAACCGTAACTCTTACTTGTCCGGGATAGGTCATTTCATTTTGAATTTTCTGAGCTATTTCAAATGAAAGCACTTCTGCTTCTTTGTCATTTATTTTTTCGCTGCCTACAATTACCCTTAGTTCGCGTCCTGCTTGTATGGCATAAGTTTTTTCAACACCTTTATAAGATAGAGCAAGCGATTCTAAGTCGCGTAAACGCTTGGCGTATTGTTCCACTATTTCGCGCCTTGCACCCGGGCGAGCTCCTGAAATAGCATCACATACCTGTATAATAGGCGAAAGCAAACTGGTCATTTCAACTTCATCGTGGTGGGCACCTATAGCGTTGCACACTTCAGGACGTTCCTTGTACTTTTCGGCTAAATTCATTCCAAGGATTGCGTGAGGTAATTCCGGCGCTTCATCAGGCACTTTTCCAATATCGTGTAATAAGCCGGCACGTTTGGCAAGTTTAGGGTTAAGCCCCAATTCCGATGCCATGGTAGCGGCAAGGTTGGCCACTTCGCGTGAGTGTTGTAATAGGTTTTGTCCGTATGAAGAACGGTATTTCATTTTGCCAACTATACGAATGAGATCCGGGTGCAGGTTATTTATTCCTAAGTCAATCACAGTACGTTTACCTACTTCCGCAATTTCATCTTCTAATTGTTTGCGGCATTTTTCCACCACTTCCTCAATACGTGCAGGGTGTATACGTCCATCGGATATAAGCTGGTGAAGGGCCATCCTAGCAAGTTCACGGCGTACAGGGTCAAAGCAGGATATTACAATGGCTTCCGGGGTATCATCCACAATCACCTCTACGCCTGTTGCGGCTTCCAGGGCGCGTATGTTTCTTCCTTCACGACCAATAATTCGGCCTTTCATTTCATCATTTTCAATATTGAAAACGGTTATTGCATTCTCAACCGCTGTTTCCACAGCCACCCGTTGTATAGATTGCAATACCACTTTTTTAGCTTCTTTATTGGCTGTTAATTTAGCCTCTTCCACTATTTCTTTAGCATATACGGCACCTTGTGCCCTTGCATCTTCTTTCAGCGATTCTATCAGTTGGGCTTTGGCATCATCAGCGGATAATTCAGAGATGGTTTCCAATTGAGCCACCTGCCTTTGATGCATTTTACTGAGCTCATCCATTTTACGCTCGACATTCTTCGACTGTTCGTTGTAGTTGTTTTTAGCGCTATCAAGTTCTTTTTCTTTGCGCTGAGTTTGTTCTAGCCTTTGATTTAAAGATTGCTCTTTCTGCTTTATCCTATTTTCAGTTAGTAGAATCTGCTTGTTCTTTTCACCAACGGTGCTTTCGTGTTCAGCTTTCAGTTGCAAAAAACGCTCTTTGGCTTCGAGCATCTTCTTATCCTTCAAAATGGCAGCTTGCTTTTCAGCGTCTTTTATGATATCACTGGCCCTGCTTTCAATGCCTTTGCGCAATAAAATATAGGTAACTAATACGCCCAGTCCTATGCCTATAATGGCTGCTGCTGCAATAATTAGTATGGGTTCTAAATCGAGGTTCATAGTATTGATTAGGTGTTATGAACCTCCGGGGAAAAGTATTTTATGTATTTGCGTTATCCAACACCAATTCTATGGCCGCCAGTTTGGCTTCAACAGGTCCAGTTTGGGTTTCAATATGTTCAATATTTTGATAAGCAAGCTGAAGAGCGCACATGGCTAATATATCACGTGCATCGCTAATGGCATAAGCTGATTGGAATTGGCTAGCCTGCTTGTTCACCATTTCGGCTGCCTTTTGCATAGCAGTTGCCGTTTCAGGGGTTACATTTACAGGATATTCTCTGCCAGCTATATTCACTTTTATGTTCTTCACGTGTTGTTGCTATCTATAGTTTTCCCGGGTTTAAGCCGGGCGATACATTGGTCTACTTCACTCAGGAGGTCGTTTATTTTATGGGAAATTTCCCGTTGTTTTTGGTTGTTTATTTTTTGTTGTTCAGAGGTTATAGTTTGGTTGCTTTCTTTCAGCTTTAAAATTTGTTCTTCAAGAGTCTTTATTTTACCTGTAAGATCCTGATTAACATACTCTAATGCTGATATTTTGCGATGTAAGTCGCCTTGCAAAGATATAAGTTTTTCGGTTCTGTGCAGAATATTTTCTAATCGGCTATTAATATCTTTCATTACCTATCTATTAAATCTAGGTTACAATATTAGCAGAAAAGAAGAGATTTATGAACAGAAAAATGCTTGTCGGAAAATAAACCTTATCAGGAGATAACTTTTTTTCCTGAATTCCGGGGCGGAATACGCTTCATCTGGATGTTGGAGACAGGGTTTACAATCAGCGGTATCATTTCAATACGTGTTTCGCTGGTATCCAGTCCAAAAGCTTTGGCTTCCGATTGGGCCAACTGCTTGATAAAGAAATAGCTTCGCAGGATGAAACTTTCAGTAAGACTGAATTCATTTTCAAAAGAGAGGAACTTTTCCAGGATTACAAAACGGAAATCCGACGCAAGATGATATTTTTTCAGCGAGGGGTATCGGCTGGTAATATTGAGCTCTTTATTGGCAACCATTTCTTCCACCACTTTCCTAAAGAGAACATTCACCCTTGCCTGAACCCTAAAGCCCAAACGGAATTCTACACGGATTACTTTATCATCCTCCATTTCATCCACACTATATTCTAATGTATATGGCTCGTTAGTGCGTTCAATGTGGACAAACCAATATATATCAGCCCTTTTAGGTTGACGGCTGAAAATGGAATAGATAATTTTCTGTTCAATTTCGGTGGGGTTATTAGCCTTACTGAGATAGATGAGGTTGGATGAAAATTTGGAGATTGTTAGGTCAGCGCTCAAATCCTTTAATAAGGGGATTTGCTCCCGTATACTAACAAAATGCAAAAACCGATTGTTAATTTTCCGGGCCCTGTACCATATATACATGGTGAAAATAATACCACCCTCGAATACGAGGAACATTAATCTCTTTAACAACTTGGCCGCATTGGCAACGAAAAATGATGTTTCCACTGCAAGAAATATAGTTCCGATGGTTATTACAATAGGCCAGGAATAATGTTTCCGGTAGCGCAAAAAGTAAAACATCAAGATGGTGGTCATCAACATGGCCACCGTAATAGAGAACCCGTAAGCAGCAGCCATATTTTCGGAAGTACGGAAATAAAGGACAACCAAAACGCAGCCTAAGCAAAGTACCCAGTTAATGCTGGGAATATAAATCTGCCCACGAATATTGGTAGGATATTTTACGGTAACCCTTGGCCAGAAATTAAGCAAGATGGCTTCACTTATAAGGGTATATGAACCGCTAATGAGTGCCTGGCTGGCAATAACTGTCGCTGCCGTAGCAATGAGTATACAAGGAATAAGGAAGAAATTCGGCACAATACAAAAGAAAGGGTTTATATCTCCAATGTTTGTTTTATTCTGCAACAAGAGCCATGCGCCTTGCCCTAGATAGTTAAGTACAAGGGCTGTTTTTACAAATATCCAACTCACCTGTATGTTTTTTCTTCCGCAGTGCCCCAAATCAGAATATAATGCTTCAGCACCTGTGGTACACAAGAATATAGCACCTAGCAACCAAAATCCTTTGGGGTGGTTAACAAGCAAATTCCATCCATAATGCGGACTTAATGCAGCAATGATACGCGGACATTGTACAATTTGCAAAGTACCTAAAACAGCAAGCATAATGAACCAGACAAACATAATAGGACCAAAAGCACTACCAACTATTTTTGTTCCAAAGCGTTGGAAAAGGAATAAGCCTAATAATATGCTAAGTACAATGCTTATTACCAACTGATTGCCGGGGACAATGGTATTTTCCCAGCCTTTTACCCCACCCAGTCCTTCTACTGCAGAAGAAATACTAATAGGAGGAGTAATAATACCATCAGCTAATAAGGTGCCTGCGCCTATAATAGTAGGTAGAAAAAGTCTTTTGCCAAGTTTGTTAACTAATGCATATAACGAAAATATCCCCCCCTCACCGTGGTTATCGGCCTGGAGGGTCATAATTACGTACTTGAAAGTAGTTTGCAGGGTGAGTGTCCAGAAGATACACGAAATGCCGCCCATCACCACATCTTGCGATGCACCGCCACCGTCCTTGATAATAAGTTGAAGAGTATATAACGGGGATGTACCAATATCACCAAAGATGATACCAATTGTAACCAGCAAACCGGCTGCAGTTACTTTTTTAAAATGGTCTGATGTCATTTTTTCTGCAATCAGCTATGGGGCTTTAGCTGATATATCCTATAGTTTGGGCTGCAAATTTATATAAGAAAGTAGCGGGTTTACCAAAAACAGATATATTTATTTTCAAGCGTTATACTTCAATTTAACATACAGTATAAGAAAAATATGTATATATCGCCCTGCCCTTTATTTACGCTTTTTTTGGGCTCTTTCGTACTGCACAGGCCAGGGAATATCAATATTTAACTCCGATGCAGCGTTTAACGGGAAGTAAGGATTTCGCAAGAGTTGTCTTGCTATAAAAACTAAATCTGCCTTATTTTCTTCGATAATGCTGTTGGCTTCTTGCGCCGTATTAATTAACCCTACGGCACCGGTAAGCATGCCGGTGGCTTTCTTAATGTTTTCGGCAAATGGAGTTTGATAAAGGGGCTTCAATTCTATTTTCACATTGGGAATGTTGCCGCCAGAAGAACAATCTATCAAATCAATGGTCTTTGTTTTTAATACTTCGGCTAGTTTGATAGAATCATTTTCAGTCCAACCACTATCAACCCATTCAGTAGCCGATATACGCAAGAACAGAGGGTTTTCTTCTGTCCATACTTCTCTAATGCTCCCAATTATTTCCAGCAAAAATCGAATACGATTGTCAAATGAGCCACCATATTCATCCTTCCGGATATTGCTGGCTGGAGATAGAAATTCATTAATTAAATACCCATGCGCTCCATGTATTTCCAATACTTTAAACCCTGCTTTTTTAGCCCGCAATGCACCATCTTGAAAATCTTGTACTATCTTTTTTATTTCCGGTATACTTAATTCTTTCGGTACTTTATAGTCACCATTAAAGGCAACAGCACTGGGTGCATGCACATCCCATCCTCCTGCTTCATTGGATACTATTTTATTCCCCATCCAGGGTTGACTCATGCTCGACTTGCGTCCTGCATGTGCCAGTTGCATTCCGGGTACAGCTCCCTGTTTTTCGATAAACTCAGTTATACGTTTTAAAAATGGTATGTGTCCGTCTTTCCATATACCTAAATCTTCCGGTGATATCCGGCCTTCTGGTGAAACAGCCGTAGCTTCTGTAAATACAAGTGCTGCGCCACCCACAGCCCTGCTGCCAAGGTGAACGAGATGCCAGTCGTTGGCAAAGCCATCAATACTGGAATATTCGCACATAGGCGAAACCACTATCCGGTTTTTAAGCTCTACATTTTTTATTTTGAGCGGAGAAAATAGGTTCGGCATACTAATTTTTTGAGCTACAAATTTACGCTAATTCCATTGGGCAATAAAAACATCGTTTCGTTCATTCAGATTGGCCCGCAGCAAGGAATCGATACTTACCTTTCCAATTACATATTGGGTTTCACTAGATGAAAAGCGTTGCTGAATATCGGTAACATTTAATTCTTTCAGGAAAGATTCATCCGGGTAGCGAACATATACATCTATCAAGTGCTCATTGGAAAAGGGAAGCGTACCATTTTGTTCCACCTTTTTATATTCGTAACGATAGCGATATACTAATGCCGAAATATCAGATAATACCGCAGAAGCCGTGGGATGCCCGCCTGCTCCCTTGCCATAAAAGAATTGCTTATCGCTGAATGCGGCACCCAATTGTACGGCATTGAATTCATTCCGCACAGCGTAGAACATATTGTCAGGGCTAATCAGGGTAGGAATAACATAGCCTACTATTTTATCTCCTAATTTAGATGTGTGCGCAATCAGTTTTATTTTTAATCCTTTCTCGCGTGTAAATGTAGAATCGGCTGCAGATAAGTTCTGGATGCCAAAATTAAATACATCTTCCGGTTTTACAAAAACCCCAAACGTATGGCAGAGTAAAATAGTCAGTTTATATTTTGGGTCGAATGCCTGCACATCAAGGCGTGGATTGCTTTCGGCAAAGCCCTTTACTTGTGCCTCTTTCAAAGCATCTTCATAGGTTTTATTTTCCTCAGAAGTTTTGGTAAGAATATAATTGGTAGTGCCATTGCAAATTCCGTCTAATGAATTCAACAGGTCATTATCATAATATTCTTCCAGGTTGCGAATGATGGGAATACTCCCACAAACAGAGGCTTCATACAACAGAGGAGAACCCGTCTGTTGCTGTATTTTATAAAGTTCTTCCAAATGTTCAGCTATCATCTTTTTATTAGCCGATACCACTGCTTTCCCTTTGCGTAAGGCTGTAGCCACTATTTCAAAAGCCTCGTCGGCGTTATCAGTCAGCTCCACTACCACATCCAGCGAATCGTTATTCAGAATATCATTCTTATCAAATGTGAAATACTCCTTATCAATGGGGCGGGGCTTTTCACGGTGCTTCACACATATTTTAACTACCTCGGCATTGATGCCTTTTGTCTTGTGTAATACATCATATAGGCCCTGCCCTACTACCCCAAATCCAAACAATCCTACTTTTAACTTCTTACTCATTTTACGATTAAATTATTTTAAGTATTTATAATTAATTCGTCACTAAATATGACTGCACAAGAAGTCCCGGCAGGGTAAAATAAAAAGCCCTTCAGGAAAAGTCCAGAAGAGCGTATACTAGTTGATGGGTATTGGTCTCGACTTAGACTTATCTTTCCCGCCTGAAGCGGGTTGGATTTAGCACCTTTATAATCAGGTTGCCAAGGTTTCACAGGGCCAATCCCTCCACCTTTCTTGATAAGTAATACTTAAATGAACGAGCCACAAAGATAGATGTTATTTTTTTGCTTTTCCAAATTTCTTTATGATTTAAACACAAATTACCTGTCCATCAACCTATTCAAAACGAACAACCGGCTATTCATAACTTATCCGCCTAGGCGGATAACTCATACCTTCATTCCCTATATCTTAGCAGTTAAATGAAGCTCATTATCCTCACCCAATATTTCCCCCCCGAAGTGGGTGCTCCCCAAAACCGCTTGTACGAAATGGCTGTGCGCTTGCAAAAGCTTGGCGTGGAAATTGAAGTGCTTACTGCTATGCCTAATTATCCTTCTATGGTTATTCATAAGGAATACAAAGGGAAATGGTATGTAAAAGAAGACATGAACGGCATGCGAGTACACCGCGTCTGGATATGGGTAGGTAAAAGCAAAAGCATTCTTCCGCGCCTGCTGAATTACTTTTCGTTTGTATTTACTTCCATGTGGATTGGCTGGTTCAAATTAGGTAAAGTAGATTATTTATTGTGCGAATCACCACCTTTGTTTTTGGGTATTTCGGCACTGTTTCTGAAAAGAGTAAAGAAAGCTAAGCTCATATTTAACGTAGCGGATTTATGGCCTGAAAGCGCCGAAAAGCTGGGATTGATTACCAATAAATCTCTGTTAAATATAACTACCAAGCTCGAAGAGTATCTTTACAAATCATCTGCATTGATAGTCGGGCAGGCTATGGGAATTGTGAAAAATATTCAAGATCGTTTCCCAAATAAAATTGTGTATTGGCTGCCGAATGGCGTTGATTTAACTTTTTATAATCCCGATACAACAACAACCCGGTGGAGAGAAGAAAACGGATTCTCACAAGATGATTTCATTATATTGTATGCCGGAATAATAGGTCATGCACAGGCACTGGAATTGGTATTGAAAGCTGCAAACCTTACCAAGGATAAACCCAATATTAAATGGGTTTTATTGGGCAGTGGCCCTGAAAAGGAAAAACTACTTGCGATGCAACAGCAAATGCAATTGACGAACGTTTATTTCTACCCCCCAGTACCAAAATCAACTATGCCGGGAGTATTGAAAGCAGCGGATGCAGCACTGGTACCCCTTCAACGGATTGACCTTTTCCTGGGGATAATTCCCTCGAAAGTGTTCGAGGCTATGGCTATGAAAAAACCTTTATTATTAGGTGTTGAAGGTGAATCAAAAGAGCTATTCATAGAACAGGGAAAAGCAGGACTTGCTTTCATTCCGGAAGATGAAAATAATTTGGTGAAGAATACTCTACTGTTATATAACAATCGTGGCGATGCGCTACAATATGGAGAGAATGGCCGCGCCTATGCAGAAGCCAATTTCAACCGGGATACGATTGCTGAAAAATTTTACAATTTCCTGAAAAATGCGAAGTAGAATTACGAACATAAAGTTCTTCGTGCTTTGCCTGATTGGTTTTGTGCTTACGTTTTACATATTCCTCACTCCACCTTGCATTATTCTGTTTGTGGTTTTATGGCTGACAGAAGAAGACTTGAAAAGAAAGCTTACTGCATGTTTCAGAAATAAATACGCATTGTTGTTCACGTCACTCTGTATTATTTACTTGTTCGGAATGCTCTATACAAAAAGCGTTGCGCACGGGTGGATGGATCTGCAAATAAAATTGAGCATTATTTTGTTTCCTCTTGTGCTTTCATCCGAGCCTAAAATGGATTTTCAAAAACAAAAGTGGTTTGGATTTGCCTTTATATCCGGCGCTGTTTTGCATGGTATCTATTGCTTGGTAATCGCGGCAGACATCTATTTCACGCAAGGAAAAATGCAGTTCACCTATCTCCCATTTTCTAAGTTTGTGCATCCTACTTATTACTCTATGTACATTGATATGGCATTTGTATTTATGTATTATGCGCTGACTGAAAAAGGTAATGAACTTACTAAACGGGAAAAATGGTACATATACATCTATGCCCCGTTCCTGCTCGTTATTCTCATATTGCTCGAGTCGAAAATGGGCACGCTGATTACAGTATTACTATTTAGCATTTTCATATTGAAATATTTTTTATCCCGCTACTCTGCATTAAAAACAGGAGTTGCAGTTATTGTAATTATGGGAATAGCTATTGTAGGAGTTTTCAAGTTTTCGCGTTTTAATGCATTAAACGGACTGATCAATACCCAGCAGGTAGATGTAACTTCTGTTGAATCAAACCAGGCTCGCGTGCTTGTATCGCGGGCCGCAACGGAGATTATTAAACAAAGTCCAATACTAGGATATGGTACCGGTGATACACTTGCATTAATGAACCAATACAAGGCCGACGGCATGACCGGCATATACCACGAAAAACTCAATACGCACAACCAATACCTGCAAACTATGGTGGCTGTGGGTATTCCGGGTATATTGATTCTGTTAGCAAATTTTTTAGTTCCTGTTTTTATTTCTATTAAAGAAAAGCGATTTGTTTATTTCTTGTTTTTGCTAATACTTATCCTTAATTTCCTTACTGAATCGATGCTCGAACAACAGGCAGGCACCATGTTTTATGGGCTTTTAAATTCCCTCTTAATGTTTAATTTTGTGATATGATAAACTTCGCTCCACCTCGCATAGATGAAAAAACAATCGATGCTGTTGCTGAAACATTGCGTTCCGGCTGGATAACCACCGGCCCTAAAACCAAATTGCTCGAAAAGAAAATATCGGAATATTGCGGCGGCTCACAAACGCTTTGCCTCAATTCAGCCACAGCAGGACTTGAACTGGCATTGCGCTGGTTTGGTGTTGGCCCGGGTGACGAAGTGATTGTTCCCGCATATACTTACGCTGCTACGGCAAATGTGGTAATTCATTGCGGAGCAACGCCTGTATTGGCAGATGTAAATCAAAATGACTTTTGCATTTCATCCATTGGCATTGAAAGAGCAATAACAGCTAAAACAAAAGTAATTATGCCGGTCGATTTCGGTGGGCTGCCGTGCGATTATAATGCTATCTCTGCTATTGTTGAAACATCAAAAAACCTGTTTAATCCGGCTAACGAGCATCAAAAAAAGTTGGGAAGAATATTAATTCTTTCCGATGCGGCCCACTCGCTTGGTGCAACATACAAGGGAAAAAATGCAGGAATGTTTGCAGATATTTCTGTGTTTTCTTTTCATGCAGTAAAAAACCTAACTACTGCAGAAGGCGGTGCGATGTTGTTCAATCTCCCAGAACCCTTTGATAATGCTGCCATCTATAAAGAATTAAGCATAACATCGCTACATGGGCAGACAAAAGATGCTATGGCGAAAATGCAAAAGGGAAATTGGAAATATGATATTATAGAAGCCGGATATAAATGCAACCTGACTGATTTAGCTGCTACACTCGGCTTGGTTGAATTGGAACGTTATAAAGATGACACCTTACCCAAACGCAAAGCCATTGTAGATGCCTATCATAGTTTCTTTTCGGTATATGAATGGGCTGAGTTACCTGTATCGAAAGATGAGAATAGGGAATCTTCTTATCACCTGTTCGCGTTACGGATAAAGAATATTACGGAAGAACAACGTGATGCCATCATTCAAAAAATATTCGACCGCGATGTGGCCGTGAATGTACATTTTATCCCTGTCCCCATGATGAGCTTTTATAGAAACATGGGATATAAAATAACGGATTATCCCGTGACCTACGATAACTTTTCCCGTGAAATCTCATTGCCTGTATATTATAACCTTAGCACAGAAGAAATAGCTATTGTAACAAAAGCTGTAAAAGACGCTGTAACTGAAGTATTGAAATGATAAAGCGACTTTTCGATATTATCTTTTCCATTTTAGGTATTCTTATTCTTTCTCCTTTTTTAATTCTTATCTCTATACTTGTGCTTGTTACTTCTGCCGGGGGCGCTTTCTACAAACAAGTAAGGGTAGGAAAAAATGGAAAAGAATTTAAACTGTTTAAGTTTCGTACCATGCGCACTGGCGCTGATAAGGCCGGAGCATTGACTATTGGTATGCGCGACAGCCGCATCACTTCCATAGGTTATTATTTACGGAGATATAAGCTGGATGAACTTCCGCAATTATTTAATGTACTGATGGGCGATATGAGTTTTGTAGGGCCTCGCCCCGAAGTGCCTAAATATGTGGCTATGTACACCGCCGAGCAGAGGGTTGTATTAACTGTAAAGCCCGGCATTACCGATTACGCATCTATAGTATACTCTGAAGAAAATGCATTATTGGCAAGTGCTGAAAACCCCGAAGAACTTTATATAAACAAGGTAATGCCTGCCAAACTAAAGCTGAATATGCGCTACATACAAGATATGGGCATTGGCACAGATATGGGCATTATATTAAAAACTATCGGGAAGATATTCGGGTAAGCTAGTTTCAGCTTATTCTTTTCAACACCAGGTAAAGAGGATAAGCACCGAGGAATATAGCCAAGCCTGCAAGGGCTTCAGTCATATTGGAGATGAATATATTTCCGCAGGCAAAAAGTAATACAGCAATAAATATAATGGGTATCAAGGGGAACATTCGTATGCGGTAACCTGTGTAGGCAGTTTCCTTCATTCGCTTGCGGAGGATGAATATGGTAACCGCTGCAAAAGCCAAGGCCAGGTTATCGATAAAGATGATATAATTCAGCAACTGCTCTTTGTCTTTCAGGAAAAAGAGCGTAGCTAAAATCATCAGAAAGAATAGGCTAATACCAAATCCTTGTATCTGGGTTTTGGGATTTACTTTTTTAAAGATACCCGGCAATATCTTATCTTCAGCCATAGCATAAAATATGCGCGGGTTGCTCATGAAAGAAGTATTCAGAAACCCCAGCACCGATGTAAATACAATAATAGAAGCTACCTTAAAGCCAGTATCGCCAAAAAAACATTTGGTTAATTCGGCGGCCAGCAATTGTTGGGTTTTAAGGTTTTCAAAACCAATTACCTGCACGTATGCAATATTGATGAGCAAGTAGAGTGAGACGACAATAAACATGCCGCCCAAAATAGCCAGTGGTATATTGCGTTGCGGGTTCTTAATATCCGCCCCCATGTTGATGGTGTTCTGGTAGCCTCCGCAGGTAAAAAACACTGGAACAAGGCATAAGCCCAAGGCCTTAATAGCAGTAATGGTAGTATGATGAAATGCCACAGGTGGCGAAACCGTTCCTTTATTAGCGAAAACAGCCAGACATAATAAAAGCACCATAGCTATTTTAAGTCCGCTGAGTAAATTCTGCACACGCGAACCCATTTTAATACCTGCATAATTCAGGAAAAACAGGACCGTAAGTATCCACAATGCAATTTCGGTAGTAGATATACTATCCTGCCATGCAGGTGGAATAAGCACAGGCTTTATGTATTCTGCACCAACCAGGGCTACTGTAACGGCACTGCCCGAATTGACAGCAACCAACGTGAGGTTAACCATAAATGCAAAAGCCGGATGATAGCAATAAGAAAATATGCGGTAATAGCCTCCGGCTGCAGGCAGCCTTGCCCCTATCTCCGCGAAACTGAGTGCGCCGCAAACACTGGCAAATCCGCCCAAAATCCAAGCCAGATAAAATATAGTAGGAGTGCCGGCTTTAGTAGCCAACGTGGCAGGCGTAAAAAATATACCAACGCCAAGAACGAAACTTACCACCATCATGGTCAAATCCCACCTGCCTAACTTTGATTCAATACTCATCGTTTAGCAAAAGTAAAAATATTTACTTACCTGCAGCGGGAAGGCAGTATTATCAATAAATAACTTACTAAGTAAGGAAATCTCTTTACTATTTACCTGATAAACTCAGCGTAATCGGGTATATGAAAGAAATATTCGGTGTACTTCATACAGACATTAATCTGATCAGAGTAGAAAAGACGAATGTTATTCATATTTTTATCAAAAGCCTTACAGAAATAATAACCGGCCTCCGTTTGTGTCATGCGCTTTAAATAACCTTTATCATTCAATGTTTTATAAAGGCATACAATCGGGAGAACAGTGCTTCTTGTCTTGGGAATGAAAATAAACTTGCCATCTTCATTACGAACCAATCCGAGCCGTAACAAATACGAAAATAATTTTTCGCCGGCATGATGGGTTTTAAAAATCTCGAAGAATGAAAGCAAGTATTTTTCGCTGCCTTCTTCTGTTGTATTAAAAATTACAGCAGCGTTTTGGATAGGCTGATTTACAAGGCTGGAAACCTCATATCCTGTTGTTTCTATTGCATTATTCATCATATAGAGACTTAATATTGGGTTTTTAATAAGCCCTTTAAAATAAGATAGCAGATAAAAAATAGCAGGATTACAAAATAAGTAATGAAACTGCTGAAAAATTTGGCTGACAGTGACTTCATGGCGTAGAAGTTTATAGTTTCTATACCGCAAAAGTAGGCCACCAATGAGGCTTACAGATTAAGCCAATGTTATTAAACTATAAATGCAGGGAAAATAATGAACCGGGTGTTGTTAATAATTCGTTTTGGCAGGCGGGTTTAATATACCCGACCACGAAACTATATCTAACCTAATGGAGCCCACTATGATATTAGCCTGTGCACGGATGGGAACATGGTTTTTATCATCCGAAATCCATACCTGCAAATCGTCATCATGCTTAAATATCCGGCCTTTTTGCACTATAGGCTCAAATACCAGGCAGGCTATTTTACCTACATCGCTGGTAATGGTGTCTCTGCGCACAAACCTTATTTTGAGGGGCCAAACCTGGTTATCTACAAAACTGATAATACTGTCTATCTTTCCCGGTTTTTCGTCGGTATAATCGAAGCTGCGGGCATAGTAGAATGCCGAAAGCATATCCTGCACATAAGGTGGCATTTTCAGTTTTTTGCCATTGCTGTTTACAATATGGTATTGCTGGTCGAACAGCATGTCCTGCTTGATGATAAAACCACCTTCGTCTACCCGTCTTATAAACATCAGCGGGCAAAGCGCCTGGGCATCGATATAGGTTTCGTAACGGTCGTTTACTTTAAATACCGTATTCAATATTCCTGTAGAAACACCTGTGCCTACTATATGATAGGCTTTTTTACCAAGTATAGGCACTAATGAATCCTGTATTTTTATGGTAACCTGTCCGGCATCAATAATTCCGTAGTGAATGCGGTAAACGAGTTGTTCGCCGCATTTGTAGGCTTCATTCTTAATAGTACGTTCGTTATCCTGAGCAGAAATACCCGAGTGAAAAATGAAAAATGAAAAATGAAAAATCGCAATAATTAAATATGCTTTTATATTTTTCACTTATCAATATTGTTCTTTTTCGTTGGGGAAATCGCTGCTTTTTACGTCAGCAATGTATTTACCAACGGCATCCTTCATTTCAGTATAGAAGTTTGCATAACGGCGCAAAAAACGGGGATGAAATTCGTATGTAAGGCCGAGCATATCATGCAACACCAATACTTGCCCGTCTACCTTCCCTCCTGCTCCAATGCCTATGGTGGGAATAGATACCCTTTTGGTTACCTCACCTGCCAGGTTGGCCGGAATTTTCTCCAAAACAATAGAGAAACAGCCTGCTCTTTCCAATACTTCAGCATCCGATAATAGCTTTTGGGCTTCTTCCTCTTCTTTGGCTCGAACGGTATAGGTTCCGAATTTATAGATAGATTGAGGCGTAAGCCCTAAATGACCCATTACCGGTATACCTGCCGATAAAATACGCTTAATCGAATCTTCCACTTCAATGCCGCCTTCCAGTTTTACACCATGCGCACCCGATTCTTTCATAATACGAATAGATGAGTTCAACGCTTCTTTAGAATTGCCCTGGTAGGTTCCAAAAGGTAAATCGACCACTACTAAAGCTCTTTTTATGGCTCTTATAACCGAAGATGCATGGTATATCATCTGGTCGAGAGTAATAGGCAATGTGGTTTCATACCCTGCCATCACATTCGATGCCGAATCGCCCACTAAAATAACATCTATACCCGAATCGTCCAATGCACGAGCCATAGAGAAATCGTACCCGGTGAGCATGGCAATTTTTTCGCCTGCTCTCTTCATCTCCTGCAAGGTGTGGGTGGTTATTTTGCGGGGCTCCTTTTTTTCTGCCATACGATTTGCTTTAGAGTCCAAAGATAGGAAAGAGGGATGAATTATAAGTTATGAGCTGTCAAAAGCCCGACAGAAAATAAAATTATATTTGTTGAATGAAGGGATTTTTGGTTTTAATAGTAGTGGTTTTATTTGCCTGCAACAACGAAGTGCAGTATTCTGCAGATGCAACCGAAATCTTATCTGATAGCGGCTTTACGAATAGGGCCGCTGCTAAAAACTTAATGGTAAATGGTTTGAAACAGGGAAAATGGGTGGAATATTATAACTATTCTCCATACGGCTTAAAACCTACAACTGACACTGGTGCACCGGTATATTACCTAACCATATATAATTCGGGAAAACAATGGGGAATGGTAAGGGGTTACAAAAAGAATGGAACAATAATATGTGAATCACCATACTCGAATGGCAAACTAAACGGAATTTCAAAACATTTTCTTGATAATGGAAAAATTGGTATGGAAGGCAATTATATAAACGACACAGCGGTTGGCTTACATAGATTTTATTATAATAGTGGGAAATTAAAATCAGAAATAACATTCGTTAACGGCACACCCAATGGAATAAGTAAAAGTTATTATGAAAGTGGTGCATTGCAATGTGAAGCTGTTGAAAAGAACGGTAAATGGGAATCTTGCAAAATGTATTACGAAAACGGAAAGTTAAAATTAGAAACTATCGATAGAAACGATTCTGAGATTTCAAGAAAAAATTGCGATTCAACCGGGCATGAAATTAAATAAGCCGTTTTGTGCCGTTATTATACAGCTAAAAATGAAGAACTAAGAGCTAAGAGTAAAATTACCTGACTCATAGTTCTTAGCTCTAACCTCTTAGCTTCCCTATACCCGTTTTTTCCGTAGGGTTTTTGAGATTTGTCACCCTGAACTCGTTTCAGGGTCGCAAACAATAGGGGTGTGATGCTGAAACATAATACCGATAGCTATCGGGACAGCATGACAATTCATTCTTACTTAGCTTTAAAGAAAGCGCGTTTACCTGGTGTTGGTGGCAATAAACAATACGATTATCGTCAAAACAGTTACTACTGCTATTATACCTGCTAAATCCCAATTTTCCTTAAGCCATGAACCTTTTTCAGAGTCGTTGGTATGTGAGTTATCCATAAATAAAGAGTTTAAGCGCCAAAGGTAGGGAAAAAATCGACGCTTTTAAACTAAAGGTAAGAGCTATGAACTAAGAGTAGCCTGCGGATATTTTCACTCTTAGCTGTTAGTTCTTAGCTTTCCATCACCGCGTACTCTTCAATAGGCGGACAGGTACAAATCAGGTTCCTGTCGCCGGCAGCATTATCGGCACGGGCAACAGATACCCAAAATTTGTTTTCCTTGAGCCATGCGAGCGGATACGCAGCCTTTTCACGTGAATAGCTATGATTCCAATCGCTTGAAATAAGCCGTTTAGCAGTATGCGGAGCATTTTTCAGCACATTATCTGTTTTATCAGCCAAGCCTGATGCGATGTCGTCAATTTCCTTGTGAATAGAAATCATCACCTCTACAAAGCGGTCGAGTTCTTCTTTGCTTTCACTTTCGGTAGGCTCCACCATTAATGAATCGTGCACAGGGAAGGAGACTGTAGGTGCATGGAAGCCGTAATCCATAAGTCTTTTAGCAATGTCAGTAACTTCTACACCGGCTGTTTTCTTAAATTCGTTGCAATCCAATATAAGTTCATGCGCCACGTTGCCCTTGGTTCCTGTATACAAAATGGTATAATGGTCTTTCAGACAGGTTTTGATATAATTGGCATTCAATATGGCATATTTAGTTGCATCCGTAACACCTTGTGTGCCCAGCATACGTATGTAACCATATGAAATAAGCAGAATCAATGAACTTCCCCAAGGCGCAGCCGATACGGCCGTTGTTTTATTTTCATTAGGAGCAATTATACTATGCGAAGGAAGGAATGGCTTTAAATGCTTTGCTACGCAAATAGGACCCATGCCCGGGCCACCGCCACCATGCGGAATGGCAAATGTTTTATGAAGATTCAGGTGGCATACGTCTGCTCCAATGCTGGCAGGATTGGTAAGCCCTACTTGTGCGTTCATATTAGCGCCGTCCATATAAACCTGGCCTCCATTGGCGTGAATTACCTTAGTGATTTTCTTGATAGATTCTTCAAATACCCCATAGGTAGAAGGATAGGTAACCATAAGGCAAGAAAGACTATCCTTATACTGCTTTGCTTTTTCTTCCAGATCAGCTTCATCAATGTTGCCCATTTCGGTACATTTAACAAGCACAATCTTCATACCGGCCATAGCTGCACTAGCTGGATTTGTACCGTGTGCAGACGTAGGAATCAGTACTACATCGCGGTGATGGTCTCCCTTGCTGTGATGGTATTCCCTGATTGCAAGCAAACCTGCATATTCACCTTGTGCACCTGAATTAGGTTGAAGTGAAACACCCGCAAATCCGGTAATAGTACAGAGATATTTACTAAGGTTCTCAAGCATTTTAGCATAACCTTTAGCCTGGTCAAGCGGAGCAAAAGGGTGAATGTTTGCAAAGCCCGGCATAGTGATAGGATACAGTTCTGATGCGGCATTCAGCTTCATGGTGCATGAGCCTAATGAAATCATTGAATGGGTAAGAGAAATATCCCTGTTCTCCAATTTCTTGATGTAACGCATCATTTCCGTTTCGGAATGATAGGTATTAAACACCGGATGAGTCAGGTATGCGCTACTGCGCGATAATCCTTCCAGATTATATTTTTCAGAGAAGTTGTTTACTTCATTTGCCACAGGCATTTTACCTGCAACAGAAGCAAATATGGAAATTATTTCTTCTATATCAGAAGCATTTGCAGTTTCATCCAGACTAATACAAATTACATCCGATTCTGGATAGTAGAAATTGAATCCTTTCTTTAATGAAGCCGTTTTAATGCCTTCAAATCCTTGCGGAACGCTTATTTCGATTGTATCGAAGAATGTGGTATTTGAAATGGAATAGCCCAAATCAGTCAAAGACCCAGCTAAATGAACTGCGAGGTTATGTACTTTCTTAGCAATATTCCTAATACCTTGTGGACCATGATACACGGCATACATGCTAGCCATAACAGCTAACAAAGCTTGTGCAGTACAAATATTAGAGGTAGCTTTCTCCCTACGGATATGTTGTTCGCGGGTTTGCAGGGCCATACGCAATGCATGCCCACCGTCGGCATCTACAGTTACGCCAATAATTCTACCCGGTAATACTCTTTTGAAACCCTCACGAACGGCAAAGAATGCAGCATGTGGGCCACCATATCCGAGTGGTACGCCAAATCGTTGTGAGTTACCAACTACCACATCGGCGCCCCATTCACCGGGAGGGGTGAGTAATGTAAGTGCAAGTAAATCGGTAGCAACGGCCACCATTATTTTATGTTCGTGCATTCGTTCAACAAATGCCTTATAGTCACTAGCCTTTCCTTTTGATGAGGGGTATTGGAGTAATACTCCGAACACATTTTCAGTAGAAGCACTTTCAGGGTTCTCAATAACAATATTAATACCTACTGGGGCCGAACGTGTTTTTAATACATCTATCGTTTGCGGGAAACAATCAGACGAAACGAGGAAGGTATTGGCATGTTGTCTTTCAGCAGGGCGCGAGTGATAGAGCATTAGCATGGCTTCGGCAGCAGCAGTGGCTTCATCTAACAAAGATGCATTGGCAATAGGCATTGCCGTTAAATCACATACTACCGTTTGGAAATTGAGCAGCGCCTCTAACCTGCCTTGCGATATTTCAGCCTGGTAAGGTGTATACGCCGTATACCATCCCGGGTTTTCAAGCACATTGCGCCTGATAACTGCCGGAATATGGCAATTGTAATAACCAAGACCTATATAAGACCGGAATATTTTGTTTTTACCAGCCAGTTCGCTAATGTGGGTTGCATATTCATCTTCCCGCATAGCTTCAGGTAAATTCAGAGGCTTTTTAAGGCGTATAGAAGCAGGTATTGTGGCATCTATCAACTCGTCAATAGAAGCGTATCCAATTTTATCGAGCATATGTTTCACATCTTGTGAACGGGGACCTAAATGGCGGTATGCAAAGCTGTCTGTTTTCATTAATTGTGTGTGGTGAAAATTAAAGGGGGCAAAGTTATTAAAAAGCCATCACTTTTAGCTTTTTTTCGGTTGCTTTTTAATGTGGCCAAACGCACTTAAACTTTTAACCTCTTGATTTGTGAGCTGCCGCCATGCTCCACGAGGAAGATGATGTAAGGTCAAACCTGCGTAGCCCACACGGTCAAGGGCTTTCACTTTATATTCAAGGGCTTCAAAAATACGGCGTACGATACGGTTCTTTCCGCTGTGTAGTGTCAGCACAACAGCATCATCGCCTTCGGTTGTAGAATATTCAATTTCGTCTACCTGGGCAAAACCATCTTCCAGCATAATCCCTTTACGGATTTTCTTTAAATCCTCAAAAGATAGTCTCTTGTCCAACCGGGCTTTATATACTTTACGCACTTCGCCCGATGGATGCGAGAGGCGATTGGCAAGCTCCCCGTCATTGGTAAGAATAAGCAAGCCAGTGGTGTTCCTGTCGAGCCTGCCAACAGGATACACCTTTTCATGGGTGGCTCCTTCTATTAAATCCATTACCGTTTTACGGTCTCTTTCATCCGAAACGGTGGTAATGGCATCCTTGGTTTTGTTTAACAAGATATATTGTTTAACCGCATGATGAATCTTGGTGCCTTCTACATTTATACGGTCGGTAGGCTTTACCCTGTATCCCGGTGAATCTACTACGCTATCATTTACCTTTACAAGTCCCATAAATATCAATTCGTCCGCTTTCCGGCGCGAGCAATAGCCAGTGTTCGATATAAATTTGTTGAGGCGTTCGCCTTCTGTATTATTTTCTTTGTTCATTTGTTATCTGTATTCATTATTGTAAACCCTAATTTAAAAATTCCTTTCAAATATTTTCCCATTTGCCGCACCGTACTCAAATTTCTTTATGATATGAAAATGAGCTAATGTGTCGCTTCCTTTTTCCCATAAGGAATCATAATCAACATTGGTATATACTACATATTTTGGCTTCATATATATTTTACCTACAATATGGGTAAAACTTGCACCGGACAAATAACCCATATCTTTATTTTTAAGGGCGGCATTCACGGTAAAAGCACAATCTATCGTATCTTTTTGAAGGTTTTGTTGCTCCAAATAGCCTATTATATTTTTTTCAAGTTTAACTCCTTGGACGTAGTTAGGTGAGTCGTCGCCCAAGCCATTATCCTTATAATGGAAAAAGATACCATACAATATAACAGACATTAAAAGTGTACCCCATACGTAGGGCAAAAAGGCAAAATACCGGAGAGATTCCTTTACATAATAAGAAAAATATACAATCATTAAAGGTATAAAGAGAAAAAGATACCGATTAGTGAAAACATTTACTGCACAAAATATAAGGTATAGTATTCCAATTATAAAGATGCTTGCAAGCATCTTATTCGAATATTTTCCCTCATTTGCATATTTTATATGCATAAAATAGTAAAACACCGCTGCAAAAAGCCCTATGAATAAATTGACTTGCCAATCTGATAATATCCCGTGCTTGAAAAAAATTCTAACACACATCATAAGACCAATTGCAATAAAAAAACGTATAAATTTCGGTATTGGTTTATAAAACAGAGCAAAAGCTATGAGAAAAGACCACGTAAAGAATATACGCCCTTGTAATTCAAATGTATAGTTATAACAAAATTGCAGTCGATATTGAAAATCATTCCAATTGAAATTCAAAAGGGAAATATGTTCCGGAAAAAAATAATATCCTCTTTGATAGTGCTGGATTCCTAAAAAAATCAAAAAAGAGAAGATTGGCAGAAAAGCAAACATAGAATCCTGTAAAAATAATTTTAGGGATTTCCAGATAATTTTATTTGCAAAAAGGCAAATAGCCTGATAAAGCAAAATACTCACTATTACAATCGTACCGCTTTCTTTGGTTAACACCATACATGTAGCAAACAGAAAATACCAGTATCTGTTTCCTCTGACAAAATGATATAAAGCAAGAATAGTCCATAATGACAAAAATATTTCGGGAAGGACAAAAATAGATTGAGCGACAAAAATTGGTTGAACCAGAGTAATAGACGCAGCAATCAATGCCACTGTAGAATCGAATATGTTTTTTACAACATAAAATAAAGCGATAACGAAACCAATAGCTATCGTGAGGGCAAACGAATGCATAGAAATAAAACTACCACCAAATAGCTTCACCCATATAGCTCCTGCAGTAAAAAATAACAATGGGTGCCCCCGGGAATAGGAATCGGAAAGTGCATTAGGAAGCAGACTTATTCCATCTTTTGCCATTTCTCGAATAGCAGGGGCGTATACCCATGCTTCATCATAGAAAAATGGAGTATTCAAAATAGAAATTTTGAATATTATGAAAATCATGCAAAAAAACAAGAGCGCAAAAAAGGAATAAGATTCTCTTAGTCCGGGAAATATCTTATTTATCCTATCCATCCGCCGTTTAAAAAGTACTGGTAACAATATACTTGCAAGGTAATATTTCCTATTAAACAAATCAAATATGCACCTAAAGCAATATATTTATTGCGGTGAGATATAAATAAGAAAAAAATCATATATATAGAAAGAACGAAATATTTTAAAACCTCCTGTATATGAACATAGCTACCAAACAACAACCAAAAGGCATTGATTCCTATAAATATTAAAACATATTCTCTTGCTTCCCATGTTTTTTTTAATAGACACGAAATAGCCACAAAGAAAAATGGAGTTGCAAAAACAAAACGGTTAAGACTAAACAGACTACCACCTCTTGTAAACAATATAAGCCATGATATTCCAGCCAAATATAGAACCGAAAATAAAATAGCTTCTTGATTAATAAGTTCAGATTTGCCTGTTCTCTTACTCTCTACAAAACTATATCCAATAGCCACTGTTGCCATTATTCCGACAAGAAAAGCTGTTCCATCAAGTCGCGCTATATCATCGCCTCCCCAAGAAGTAAGGTGGAGCTTGGGCAGCCTGATGTAGTTATTCCAACCTGCTTTTTGAGAATGAAAAAATGCAAACCAATCATGTGTATTTGTATATTGTAAGTATATAACAAGAATAAGTCCCAATAAAATAGGAAGAATATAAAAACCGAGTTTTTGCAAAATGGAATGTTTATCGTTCCTGATCAAAAGAATTAGCACAATGATAGGTATAAAAACATAGACCACAGGGCGCGTGCAACTTGCCAGTAACATACCTACAAATACAACCCAATTCCAATTTTTTTTCATCCCAATTAAAACCACCATCGATGAAAAGAAAAACAGGGCTTCAGTATATGGCAGGAACATAAATATAAGAGAAGGAAAAGAAAGCATAAGGAATAACTCCTTAGCTGAGAAATTAAAAACGGTAGTAAGGATAGCACAGGAAATAATAAAAAGCAGCGCATTAAAAAAAGTCATTGCATATATCCCACATCCTAAAACCTTCCATAAAAAAGGGAAAAAAGGGAAAAAAGCCACTCTGTAACCGTTATAACCTTCGTGTACTATGCGATAATATTGATTGGCATCCCAGTTCAATAAACTATTTTCATAAAAAAAAGGCTCATTTTTCGTAACCTGTGAAAGGATCATTAACAGTATAAATGCTCCAGTAAAATATATTAATACGAAAAAGATATTTCGCAAAAAACGGGAAGTAAATGAATGGTTAGTACTATTATTCACTCTATAATAATTTTACCTGTAGCCACTGAAAGACCAATCTGATTAATGATTACAAAAAAATACACTCCTGTGGCAAGACTTCCTTTTCCAATATGAGCAATATATTGTCCATGAGCAACTGATTGAAGCGGCATTTTTTGCAAAATACATTTTCCAGACATATCATATAAGTTATATGAATAGTATTCTTGTCCTATTCCTGCTTGAACCAGTATAGTAGATAACGATGTTACGGGATTAGGAAATACTTTCACCGCCACTATCATTGGTTCTTGTAAAGGGACTCCAAGTGTACAGGGAGTTGTGTCTTTATATTGGTATAGTGAGAGCGTATAGTTTTGAACAATACTATCATTCTTCAAACGAACGATATATACATCATTTAGTCCTGTAGTATAGCCAAGGCTACTGGTAGCGCCAGCAAATAGCACATTCCCATTTTTCGCAAGAGCAATTGAATTTCCTTCTTCATTTCCTGTGCCTCCAAAAGAGGGTCCCGCTATCCAATAACCATATTTATCGAGATGTTGCATATGCATTTTATATCCTCCTAATCCATATGAATTATTTGTTCCAACTGAAATATATGTATTGTCAGATGTTTGCACAGCATCTCTTCCTATTCCAATCCCCGGAGAAGCGTAATCTTGTAACCACATAATATTACCAGTACTATCTGTTCGAATCATCATTTCATCGAGTTTTCCTGGTTTTATACTGTCTGTGGAACCATAAATAATAAAACCATGATCAATTGCTTCACTTATCGAATTTCCAAAATAGTTATGTACACCTCCATAAGTGATATGCTTTTCAACTCCCCCTTTATCATTCATTAATATAAAGTAAACACTTGTGTCCTCTGAATTAAGAAGCGTTTTATTACCAACAATACCATATAAGGAATCTTCCTGCACACATATTGAATTCCCTACACTATAGTATCCCGAATCACCTATGGCTCTTGTCCAAAGGGTATCTCCATTTTTGTTTGTTCGAATAACATATACATTTCCATTTCCTAAGCCATAACTGTATGTTAACCCGCAAATTACAAAGCCACTATCCGGTAATTGTTGGATAGAATATCCAAAATCCCAATCAGAACCTCCATACGTTCTTTGCCATTGAAAATTGCCCTGTGAATCGGTTTTTACTAAATATACATCATACCCACCTGCTCCATAACTATCAGTAAATCCAACAAATGCATATCCTTTATCAAAGGTCTGTGTTACTGAAAATCCCTCTTCATTCTCAAGTCCACCATAGGTTTTAGACCATTCGTGCCTGCCTACAGAGTCTACTTTAATAGCATAAAAATCAGTATTTCCACAACCAAAGCTGTTGGAAGTACCTATCATAATATAGCCTCCATCGTTTGTGGGCTTTATTTGGTTACATACATCGTTCTGTATTCCGCCATACGTATAAATAAAGGCGGTATCCTTATATTGCCCATAGAGATTGGAACAACCTAAAAATGCTACAATTATTATAAAAATCTTCTTCATTAAATACCAGTGCAAATGAAGCACGAATATAGCACTAATTCCTGAAAACAAGACCAATAAATGCATAGAACGGCTTATAATTTACCGTTCATATTGTGCAATGCTTATGTACATAAAACGTACTTTTGTGTCATGCGCTATTTTCTGCAGCTTTCATTTAAGGGAACTGACTATCACGGATGGCAGGAGCAAAGCAATTCCCCTGATACCGTGCAGGAGATATGTAATACTGCCATTGCAAAGGTCCTTAATCATCCTGTTAAGCTAATGGGTGCCGGGCGAACAGATACAGGAGTGCATGCAGAAATGTTCTTTGCTCATTTTGATTCACCTATCGAAACACTTTCAGAAGAAAAAAGAAAATGGCTCCACAAATTAAATTCTGTAACTCCATTTAGTATGGCATTCCAGGATATATTGAGCGTAAAGCCCGATGCCCATGCCCGTTTCGATGCTGTTTCAAGAACTTACCGCTACGATATTTCGCTCCAAAAGAATCCTTTTCTTTATAATAATACCTTATTCTTTCCCTATCCACTGGACGTTGATAAAATGAATAGAGTCTGCGGAATGCTGAAACAATACAAGGAATTTTCCAGTTTCCGGAAGACACATTCCAATAATAAAACCGATTATTGTATTATCAAATCAGCCAATTGGGAAATGCAGGGCGATAAATTATCTTTTACTATTACGGCCGACCGTTTTCTTCGCAATATGGTACGTGCCATAGTGGGCACCATGCTGAATGTAGGCAATGGAAAATATTCAGAAGATGATTTTTGCAACATAATTGAAAGTAAGAATCGTTCACGTGCCGGAGCATCTGTTGCCGCTTGCGGATTATATCTTACACATATTGAATATCCTACCCAAATATTTATATAATAACGATGTATAAAGCTATTATCAGACCTATATTATTCTTATTCTCCCCAGAGGCAAGTCACCGTATTGTAGCTACCCTACTTAAAATAGGTTCGGGCATACCTTTTGTCAATTGGATTATCAGGAAAAGCTTTTGCGTGAATAATCTCACTCTTGAAACGGCAGTCGCAGGTATTAAATTTCCTAATCCTGTTGGGCTTGCGGCAGGGTTTGATAAAAATGCCATCATGTATAAAGAGATGGGTAACCTCGGATTTGGTTTTGTTGAAATTGGAACGGTTACTCCCCTCCCCCAACCCGGAAATCCCAAACCTCGCTTATTCCGTTTATCCAAAGACAACGCTTTAATTAACCACATGGGTTTTAATAACGACGGTATAGAAAAAGTTGCTGAAAGATTAAAAGACCGGAAGCAGGGTTTAATTATTGGTGGAAATATCGGAAAAAACAAAGAAGTAGCTAATGAAGATGCCTTTCGTGATTATAATACATGCTTTGATGCGCTATTTGAGCATGTAGACTATTTTGTAGTGAATGTAAGTTCGCCTAATACTCCGGGGTTGCGGAGTTTACAGGAAAAAGAACCCTTAACTAATCTACTTTCAGGGTTGCAGCAGAAAAATGAACAACACCCTCGCACCAAACCTATATTCCTGAAAATAGCGCCAGACCTTACCAACGAGCAGTTAGATGATATAGTAGATATTGTTAAAAATTGTAAAATTAGCGGTGTTATAGCTACCAATACAACCATCTCAAGAGAAGGATTGAAAACAGATACCACTCCATTTGGAAATGGAGGATTAAGCGGTAAGCCTGTTTTAAAACGTTCTACCGAAGTGGTAAAATATCTTTCCAGTAAATCGGGAGGAGTATTCCCCATCATAGCCTCGGGGGGAATACATTCAGTAGAAGATGCTATGGAAAAGCTAGATGCTGGTGCCTGCTTGATTGAACTCTATACGGGTTTTATTTATGAGGGCCCTATGCTCATTAAGTGTATTAACAAAGAAATAGTACGGAAACGAAAACTCAAACAATCATAAGTACCTAATATGATTTCTTTTCCAAATGCTAAAATAAATATTGGGCTCAATGTACTTGAAAAACGCACCGATGGTTACCATAACATTGAAAGCATTTTCTATCCGGTAAAGTGGTGTGATGCCATTGAAGCAATACAAGAAGAAGGAAATGGAATTATCAACATATCTACATTTGGAATCCCAATACAAGGTTCGCCTGAGAGTAATCTTTGTGTTAAAGCATATAATTTATTAGGTATAAAACATAAACTTCCTTCGCTTCATCTCTGGCTTCTTAAATGTATTCCAATGGGAGCTGGATTAGGCGGCGGGTCAGCAGATGCCGCTTTTTTTCTGAACTTGCTTAATAACTTGTTTCTGCTAAATATAAGCAAGAAAGAATTGAAGGCTTATGCATCGCAAATTGGAAGCGATTGCACATTCTTTATCGAAAATAAACCTGCATTGGTTACCGAAACCGGGAATATCAGTAACCCTATCAAGCTTGATTTAAATAGTTACTACATTGCTATTGTATATCCGCAAATACATATAGATACAAAGAATGCGTACAGTATTATTGAGTCACATAAGAGACAAAGTAGCCTAAGCGATTTAATACAAGCTCCAATAGATAACTGGAAGGAAACTATTACAAATGATTTTGAAGAGCCTATTTTCAAAGCTAATCCCTCTTTGGCTGAACTGAAAAACTTACTATATCAACAAGGCGCTTTATATGCATCTATGACAGGAAGCGGCTCGGCCATTTATGGCATATTTGATAAAAAGCCTGAGTTAACTGATTTACCTTCCTCATACAAAATATGGATTAATTCCCCTCAATGAGAATTCTTTATAACATAGGTATCCGGCTGTATGGATTCTCTATTTTCCTTGCGAGCTCTTTTAATGCAAAGGCGGCTAAATGGAGAATGGGCAGAAAGAATATTTTTTCAAATTTACAGCAAGCTATTGATACTTCTACCTCGCCAATTGCTTGGTTTCACTGCGCTTCATTAGGAGAATTTGAGCAAGGGAGGCCTGTAATTGAAACCTTCCGCAAGAAGTTTCCACATTATAAAATACTTCTTACTTTTTTCTCCCCTTCGGGATATGAAGTGCGCAAAGACTATAAAGAAGCAGACTATGTTTTTTATCTACCCCTTGATACGCCCACCAATGCCAAGCGGTTTATTGAAACAGTAGGGCCAGCCATAGCCATTTTTGTGAAGTATGAGTTTTGGTTTAATTATTTAAATGAACTTCATAATAGAAGAATCCCCTCTTTTCTTATCTCTGCAAAATTTAGGGACGACCAGTATTTCTTCAAAAGTACAGGTGCATGGTTTAGAAAATCGCTACACTTTTACAATACTCTTTTTGTGCAGGACATAAATTCAGAGGCATTGCTAAAAAGCATAGGGATAAATAATGTGATAGTGTGTGGGGATACCCGCTTTGATAGGGTTATCAATATATCCCAGCAATCTTTTTCAGATACTACAGTCGAAAACTTTAAGGATGACTCACAACTATGGATAGCAGGTAGCACCTGGGAAGAAGATGAAAAACTCATTTTTCCGATATTTGAAAAATTGGTTCAATCCGGACAAAAAATAAAACTGCTTGTTGCCCCGCATGATGTAAGTGAAGGTCGGATTAAAAACATTCAAAATAAATATCCAGATTCCATACGATATTCTCAGGCGACAGGAGGTAACAATGCGAACATACTGATTATAGATAAAATTGGATTGCTATCTTATTTATATAGATATGGAGATGTAGCCTATGTAGGTGGCGGATTTGGTAGGGGTATCCATAATCTTACGGAAGCATCTGTTTATGGGATCCCTGTAGTATTCGGACCTAATCATCAAAAGTTTATCGAAGCTGAGGAACTGCTAAAACGAGGTGGAGGATTTTTAATTTCTACAGCAGAAGAGTTAGCTACAATCATCACAAAGCTTTTAACTGATTCAGACTATCGGAAAACCTGTGGAGATTCCGGCACATCTTATATATCTAGCGGAAAAGGAGCGACAGAAAAAATTATTTCTGGGTTAGCAGAAGTAGTAAAAACCTAATCACTTTGCCCCGGCAGGATTCCCTGCTGAATTATCAACATGCGGGCACTTCGTTTTTCTTTGCAACGGGAGTTTCAATCCAACCCTCCACTCAACGTCTTGAGTCATTATTTTTTCTGCTATTGTGGGGCCGGGCATTAAATTGGGTGAATTGGAGATGACTTCTCCATTGAATGAAGGAGTAATGTCGCGGTTATAAAATACTTCAAGGAATGGTTTAAGGGTGCCGAAGGTAACTTTTTCAATGCCTATACCCACAGCAGCCGATAGATGAAGGCTTTTCATTCCTGCTATGGCATCTGGAAATATCCCCGCAACCCTGTCATTTAAATCTTCCAATCTGGGGCCAATAAGCAGATACGGAGTCCAGCTAAAAAGCGGGAGACTGCATTTAAAGTAATTATTAAAAGAGAGATAGTCAGTCTTATTAACGTACTGCACTGTTTGGACATACTCTTTTGTCCCTAACCGGTTATACATTATCTCAGACCTCCATTGAAAATTGGGGTTATCAAAAAAGTCGGCAAATACAGCAATATTAAGTCCTTCCAGGTATTTTTCCTGTGTTTGCCATTGTTCGGTGCTCCACTGTTCCTTGGAAAAGCTTTGCCCCGCGGCAATTCCGATTGCATTAAAAAACTGGGCGTGAGCCGAAATTACGCTCAACCAGATAACAAGTATTGTAATTGCACTTCTTTTCATAATTGGGCGCTTATAGCTTCTACATCCGGAGAAATCTTTTTTACTAATCCTTGAAGTACTTTTCCGGGTCCTACTTCATAGTACTGTGTCGCTCCATCAGCGGTCATGCGTTGTATAGTTTGCGTCCAGCGTACTGGTGCAGTAAGCTGGGCTATTAAATTAAGTTTTATATTTTCTGGTTCCATTTCAGGCGAAGCATTTACATTCTGGTAAACAGGACAAATGGGTTTATTAAAAAGTGTTGATTCAATAGCCCTGGAAAGCTCTACTCTTGCAGGTTCCATAAGTGGAGAATGGAATGCCCCACCTACCGGAAGAATCAATGCACGCTTTGCTCCTGCTGCTTTAAGCAATTCACAGGCTCTCGTAACACCGGGCACGGTGCCCGAAATAACCAATTGTCCGGGACAGTTATAATTAGCTGCCACTACAATATCATCCTTTATAGATGCGCATATTTCTTCTACTTTAGCGTCTTCCAAGCCAAGCACTGCTGCCATGGTTGATGGTGTAGCCTCACATGCCTTTTGCATAGCCATGGCCCGTTTGTATACCAGTGTTAAACCATCTTCAATACTTATAGCTTTCGCAGTTGTAAGCGCAGAAAATTCGCCCAATGAATGCCCTGCTGTCATATCCGGCTTAAAATTATCGCCTAATAGAGAAGCTAACACTACAGAATGTAGAAAGATTGCAGGTTGTGTAACCCTGGTTTGTTTCAAATCTTCATCAGTGCCTTCAAACATAATATCAGTGATACGAAAACCGAGAATAGAGTTCCCTTTTTCAAATAATTCTTTTGCGTTTGCATAGCTTTCATACAGATCTTTTCCCATGCCTTTGAATTGTGAGCCTTGTCCGGGGAATATATATGCCTTCTTCATTCTTGCTTGAATTTAATTTTAAAGGTGCGAAGGTAGAAAAAATGCCACTTTAATGGGAGCTTAAATATGCCTTTACACGTTGCTCCACATTTTGGCGGATATTCATATAAAAAAAGTTGTAGTCGTATATATGACATCCGGTACGAAATGTTTTGTATCCTTTATCTACCGGAGGCGTTACGGTAAGAACCCCTTTTCGTATAGCAGTGCCTACTTCGTGCATATCTATTTTCTTAAACGTAAAATTTACGCTTCCTAAATTATTCGCTGCGCTTACAAGTCCTGTATCCCGTTTCCAAGTAAGCGGATTAACGCATACACCAGAGAAGAACCGGGCTAAAGAGCTATTCTCCCCTCCCATTTCTACCGTATTCCAAGTAATATAGCCACCGGTTTGAGTAGCAGAATCAGAGGGTTTCAGATTTTTGAAATATCCCGGCTCAATATGATAACCTATTAAATAGGCGGCCACTAATTGCTTGCGCAAGGCTGTAGTATCTACACACTCCTGCAAAAGTTGATAAGCTAACAGCGTTCCCTGGCTATGACTGGCAATGATAAAGGGACATCCTTTATTATAATGTTTTATATAATATTGAAATGCTGCGCGGATGTCCTGGTATGCCAAATCCAATGCCTTTTTGCCGTTTCCACCCTTATCATAAAAACAAGCCAGAGTGCCTTGTCTATAGCGGGGCGCATATACTTTGCAAGAACCATTAAAGGCCCCAGATTGCACCCGTATAGCAGTTTCTTCTATTCGTTTATTAAGTTTTCTGTCATGAATATCAGCATTCCAATTAGCCCCACTAAAATCAAGTGTGGGATAAATGTAAAATACATCTACAGCGGCAGTAGCCTGCATATCTCTTTCGCCTGAATTTGGCGGCACCGTATCTGATGCATTATGGTGTGTTGGAAGACAAGCCCATGCTGTTGTATCGCCATAATCAGGCACCTGTGGATGCGTTTCTTTATCAAAACTTCTCCATGGGGTACAAGATGCTAAAATACAAATACTAAATAGGATTGCTATAGGCTTCAACATAAGCACTTAACATTGTTTAACAGAGGCGCGAAAGTACAATTTAGATTTGCTGGCGACAATAGGTTTTTTTTATACATTTGCAATCTAAACCATAATTACTAAACCCATGAATACTTTTCAAGCAGAATTAGATAAGAAACTGGAACACTACAGTTTATTAAAGCACCCATTCTATCAACAATGGTCTGCCGGTACATTAAACAAACATGCTTTATGCGGATATGTAAAAGAATACTTTCACCTGGTGAAAGCTGTTCCTGAAATGGTTGAAAAAATTTATATCGCGAATCCTACCGAAGATGTAAAAATGAACCTGGAAGAAGAAAAATCGCACATTCGTTTATGGGAAAACTTTGCCAAAGGCATGGGTATCTCTAAACAAGAATTGCACGAATATGCTCCTTCCGATAATACTATTAATGCAGTAAACCGTATGTTAAGTCTTATGGAAAACACCACTGAAGGCACTGCTGCTATGTATGCTTATGAAGCAGACATTCCGAAAATAAGTGTTTCTAAACTTGATGGTCTGAAGAAATTCTATGGTATTTCCGATGCTTCAACATTAGAATATTTCTTCGAACACGAAACAGCCGACATTGAACACGTGAAAGTATGGCAAGCCATGATGGCTGAATTTAATACGAATCAAGAAACTGTAGCATTGAATAGCGCAGAAGAAAGCCTGAAAGCTCAAAACGCCGTGCTTGATTCTGTTTGCGAACGTTATATGCCAATGGGTAACTGTTAATATCAATATAATATGGCAACTGAAGTAAAAAGGCCTCCTATACCGGCAAAGAAACCGTTAAAAACAGTAGTGGATAAAAAGCCGCGTATGCAATTTTCATTTGAGCGTAAGAATTATATGATTCTTATCGGTAGCATTGTGCTTATCATAATCGGATTTATGCTGTTGGCAGGCGGAGGTTCAAAAGACCCCAATCAATTCAGCTATGAATTGTTCTCTACCCAACGCATGGTTACAGCGCCTATTATTTTGATGCTTGGTTATGTTGGTATTGGAGTTGCCATTATGTATAAAGAGAAATCACAACCACAGCAGGAACAACCTCCAGTTTCCTAAACGTTAATTTATTTATTGAATATTCTTTATTACCCTGTGCTATGCACGGGGTAATTTGTTTTGGTGGTTACTGATAATATGCACCTATATTTGGTACATTGGTAGGTGGGTTATTTGGCCAAGTTGTACCATCCAATGAAGTGGGATTAGAATACATGGCTGAAATGTTGGGGTCACCGGCATTCTTAGCTGGAGAACCTGTATTTAGCACATAGTTGTCAGCAGCAGTATTATTGAATAAAGGATCTCGATTAGCAATGATATTCTGAGCACGTTTAGTAGTAAAGCTTTGTGTTGTTTTCAGCAAACAATTTTCAAAATCATAACTCATAGAATCCTGGCTATTGGTTATTGAATCGAATTTTATCTCATCAGTCAGTGTACCATAAATAATGCAGTTTCCGAAAAATGCTTTATACATAGGCCGGTACACATTTTGTCCCGAAGCGGTCTGATAGTGGTTATTCAGATATAAAAGCGGGGTGCTTCTTGAACTGTAGGACCAATAATCGGCAAACGTGCATTGATAAAATGAATAAGTTCCCCCATAAAATAATCCAACACAGCAGCTTTGACAATCTGCAATCACAGAATTATTAGCGGTTATAGGCGCTCCTACCCCCAAGAGGCCATATCCGCTCATGCCCTTAATAATTGTATGATCCATAGTAAGCGCTAGCTTAGTATTGCCCGGTTCTATAGTATCCACCTGTATACCTGTTGAACCATTTTGTATAACTGCCCAGCTTATATGACAGTTCCCGCTTTTATATAGTAGGATTTCATTCCACTGTCCTGGGAAATTCTTGTAAGATGGTTCTAACCTGTCTCCTTGAATAGTTACAGTGTTCGTATAGCTTCCACTAATATTTAAAGTAGCTGCACTATCAACCAATATTACGGCGCTATCGTGCATATAAATACCGGTTCCGGCATCAATGCTTAGTGTATGCCCAGGAGGAACACGAAGATATCCGAAAATAACATGAGGTTTGTCGCTCTTCCAAACTGAATCGGTTGCATTTATTTGAGAATAAGCAGGCCCGGTAGCAGGAAATATATTTGGATAGTAATAATAAGCATTCCAGCCAAAAACCGCCAAGTCTACCCATTGTATATTGCCATTGGTGGTAAATACAAGCGAGTCTCTAATTAAACTGGGGTTATTTATGTTTAGCGGATCTACATTTACTTGTGTAAATACGTAAATACTATCATTAGCAGGTATTTTAACGTTATTAAAGCTTGTACCCTTTACTCCATCCACATTTATTTGAAAAGGTGAAGTATAAGAGCCTTGCAGTTTTATGGAAGTAACCACTGCCTGGTTATTATTATTATGCACTACAAATATCCGGACTGAAGACCCTTGCGAAACAAATACTGTATCAAAAAATACCAAGTTAGAGGAAAAGGAAAGTTTGGCTGAAGAGCTGGTAGTGGTCATTTCCTTTTTGCACTGGAAAAAAAATAATGAACAGAACAGCAATAAAAATGTGGGTAGATAGCTATGACTATACAAATATGGACTTTTCAATGGCAAACTGTTTTTTGTACTATGATTTCTCCTAAAAACGGGAATATAACCAATAAATTGCTCTAATTGAATCTTTTTCAGGATTTACGACGGGCATTTATTTCATCCCTTATTCGTGATGCTCTTTCATAATCTTCCTTATCGAGAGCATTTTGCAGTAAGTCTTTCAACTCTTCTGCTGTTTTTTTACGGAAATCATCTTCTTGTTTTTCAACTGTCTTTTCCACTTTGGTTTCCTTTGTGGAGTTACTTTCCTTTGTCAAATCATCATCCATAATAATACCTGCTGAATTAAGGATAAACTCATAGGTATATACGGGGCAGTTGAAACGTACGGCCAACGCAATTGCATCGGAAGTACGGGCGTCTATTTCCACTTCATTATTATCACGAGCGCAAATAAGTTTAGCGTAAAAAATGCCCTCTACGAGATTATAAATAATAACCTCTTTCAATTTTATTTCGAACGTTTCAGCAAAATTCTTAAACAAATCGTGTGTCAAAGGCCGGCTGGGCTTCATGTTTTCCATCTCAATAGCAATAGCCTGCGCCTCGAACCCACCTATGATAATAGGTAGCCTGCGTTTTCCTTTCGATTCATTAAGTAGTAAGGCGTATGCGCCCGACTGTGTTTGGCTGTAGGATAGTCCTACAATATCCAAGGGTATTTTTTTCATATCCAACTAGCCAGGCTTGATTTGTTTGCGTTATGCAAAGTTACCAATTTTAAATATTAATGAGATGATTTTAATTGCTTCGCCGCCTCAATAAGTTTAGGCACTACCTGGAATGCATCGCCCACAATTCCATAATCCGCTAT
>JABDCH010000007.1 GCA_013288205.1 Bacteroidota bacterium
AGCGCTTTTTGTATTTTTGTTGAAGTAAAACTGTCCGACAAATGATACCTTGGAATATAAGATAGATGACATGAAAAAAATATTATATATAACTTTCTTCCTTTTCTTTCTTTCTCCATTAAATTCTGCTGCACAATTTGCACTCGTAAATAATGCATCTATTACTGAGCCCAAATGCAGCGATTCATCTACAACCTATTTGTTAACACCCAATTTGAACTACCAGGCGGGCCAAATATGGTATATAACACCTGTTAGTCTTACTCATCGCTTCGATATTCAATTTGAAATGTATTTAGGCGCTAAGCCTTATACTGTGGGGGCTGATGGAATTTGTTTCGTATTCCAACAACAAAGTATAAATGCCGGAGGTAATGGCGGCGGACTGGGCTTCTCGGGTATAACCCCTTCCATTGCAGTAGAGTTTGATACTTTTGAGAATTATTGGGATCCCCCGTTTTGCCACACAGCTATTGAAAAGAATGGCGATGTTAATCATACCGATAATTCGGGGAATAACCTGGTAGGTCCATTGCAGCTTTCTCCCGGTAATCCTAATTTACCCGATAATGCATGGCACCATGTGGAAATTATATGGAACCCTATTACCGACTCTCTTAGTATGTATTTTGATTGTGTTTTCCGCATAGCTTACGATGGAGATATTATTGATTCTATTTTCGGAGGAAATCCTAATGTATATTGGGGATTCACAGCAGGAACGGGAGGTGAAGATAATAACCAGGAAATATGTATAGCTCGCTCGTATCTTAATTATCTTAAAGATACTACGATATGTCAATATGATTCAGTTAAGCTAACCACCTCAGGTGGGGTATCCTATCAATGGTCCCCAGCCAAATGGTTGAGCAATGATACGGGGCAAACTGTATATGCAAAACCGGATATTACCACTACTTACACTGTTACTATAAAGAATAGTTGCGGAGTAATAACTAAAGACAGTACCACCATAACAGTCAACCCCACACCCTCTATGACATTAGGCGCCCCAACAAACCTGAAGTGTAATGGGGTTAATACGGGAACAGCTTCAGTAACCGTGCTCAACGGGAATTCCCCGTATACCTATTTGTGGAGCCCTGCTGGTGGGACAAGTGCAATAGCTACCGGGTTGAGTGCGGGCACTTATACCGTAACTGTATCCGGCACAAATGGATGTGGTGCAAGCGGGAAAGTAACCATTACGCAGCCTCCTGCTATTACTACTTCCTTTACTTCCAACGTTGCTACTTGTATAGATACCAATGGGTCTATTAGTGTTTCCGTTAGCGGGGGCATTTCTCCTTATACCTATTTATGGAGCCCTGGAGGAGAAAGAACTTCCAATATCAAAGGGTTGAGTTCGGGCAAATATACAGTGACTATTGTGGATGCCAACGGTTGTATCGATACTGCATCGGGCAATGTAGGTATTAATAAGACGTTTTCAGTTTCTGTTACAGGGCTCGATACCATGTGCAAAGGTCAGAATGCGGTGCTCTCCGCATCGGGAGCTACAAATTACAAATGGTCTACCGGCAGCACTTCCTCATCGGTTGCTGTTAGTCCTGCCAGCACCACCAATTATTGGGTAGTTGGTAGCACAGGAATATGTAAGGATTCAATTCCGTATACAATAGATATATACCCACCCTTAGTATTAAACCTGTTGAACGATTCCATTTGTCCTGGTGCAGCGGTAAAATTGCAAGTAACATGTTCAGGGGGGAAACCAACTTACACCTATACATGGAGTAATGGAATTACAAGCAATAGTCCGGGTCCCATTAAAGTATTTCCTACCAGCACTACTACGTACAGTATAACTATAACAGACGAGTGTAACTACAAAGCAATTGATAGCGCAAGGGTAACCGTATTTCCCATAGGTTCTACTTCATTTTATGCGAACCCTGATACCCTTACTAATGGACAGATAGTACAATTTACCAATACCAGCCATGGAATCAATAAATATTACTGGTACTTTGGTGATGGCGGCACTTCAGGCAGTGTAAATCCTTCCTATTCTTATCCTATTCCCGGTAATTACCAGGTAGTTCTTATTGGGTATAATTCGTATGGCTGTATTGATTCTGCCATAGGAGATATTTACGTAGCTCCTAAAGTAATTATTCCCAATGTGTTTACCCCGAATGGCGATGGTACCAATGATGAATTCTATTTTACCATACGGGGGGCGCAGTGCTTTAATTGCAATATTTATAACCGTTGGGGAATTTTGGTCTACCAATCCAATGATATTAAACAAGGCTGGGATGGAAAGATTCAGCAATCAGGAGAGCTAGCATCTGATGGAACATACTACTACCTTTTGAATTATTGCGATTATAAAAACGATTCCTATCAATTGGCGGGTTTCTTAGAACTGATAAGAAATAAATAATAGGCTCCTCAGTGGAATAACATCTATCTTGCGGCCAAAATTAATTTATGGATACCCCGCACATTGCACAAAAAGCTAATTACCCTATAGAACTTCAACCCGGAAAATATTGGTGGTGCGCATGTGGACTTAGTAAAAACCAACCCTTTTGTGATGGTTCGCACCGTGTAACTTCATTTACTCCTGTCGAATTTGAAATAACAGAACCGAAGACTGTAAAGCTTTGTGGTTGTAAGTTGTCTGCTAAAAAACCTTTCTGCGACGGGTTTCACAAGACCCTGCTCTAAACTTTTTTTGCCAGTTCTTTCATTCTTGCCTGTGTTTCGAATTTGGCAGGTTTAGCCGCTTTAATTACGGAGTGAATCCTCTGTTCAAATTCACCAGAATAATCACCGGTCGAAATAAGTGATAGCGCTTCCTCAAAAGTGTTTACAATGCAATTATAAAATGTGGGTGTGCGGTTATTGTTTCTCTTGATGGCCTCTATACCACATTCCACACGATGAACCATTAAGTAGGCCAGTTCACGATCATAAATGCTGACTTTTTTAAATTCGTTGATGAGCTTATTTACATTCAGGTTGGTACGCCGCTCCTTTGGGTTTTCTGCCGAATAGGCATAAGTGATTTTCTTCTTATACTTCTCCAGCAGTGGATTCTCATCGTCACTTAATTCGGCTGCATAAAACTCTTTTACATTTTTAAACTTGTCGAACAGGGTAGTTACTTCCCGGATAATATCTTCTTTATCTGATTTGGCAAGATGTTCCAGCAATTTCTTTTTGGTGAGCTTAGCCATGCTATCATTTTACCAGGCGAATTCCATCTTCTTCAAGTGATATCATCCTCGATTTATATAAGGCTCCTATAGCTTTTTTGAAGGTCTTTTTGCTGATGCCGAAAGTATCATAAATATCATCTGCGGGGCTTTTATCTGATAGGGCGATGAAGCCGTTTTCTTCTTTCAACTTATCTAAAATACTCTTTGATACCGTGTCTACTTTTTCATACCCGGGCTTATCTAATAACAAATCAATTTTCTGGTCTTCCCGGATTTTTTTAATATAGCCTTTGGTATGTTCTCCCCTATGCAATGTGCGGAACACATCGGTATCAAACAACATTCCTGTGTGGGTATTATTTACAATGGCTTTATACCCAATGTCGGTCTGCGTGTAAATGATCAAATCTACTTCCTGGCCTTCTGTAAATTCAGGAGGAGTTAAATCTAAAAAGTTTTCCACTTTGGCAGAACCCAAAATGCGCCCACCCATATCATCAATGTATATGTACACCACATACGAGCGGCCAACTTCCATTTTTTGTTTCTGTTCGCGAAAGGGTACAAACAAATCTTTCATCAATCCCCAATCCAGAAAAGCCCCAATATCATTCACAGCGACAACTTCCAATAGAGCAAAGTCGCCTACCTCTGCAAAGGGCTTGTCAGTTGTAGCAATTACCCGGTCTTCCGAATCATAATAAACGAAGACATCAATTTCATCACCAATTTTGCAATCTTTAGGGATATAACGGACAGGCAATAGTATTTCACCTAGTTCCTGGGCATCCAGGTACATACCGAAGTTTAATTCCTTCAGAACTTTTAGCTTATTCCATTTTCCTACTTCTGCCATAGCAATACTGCGTTTCAAATATAACAAACCGCTCCCGTGATTACAGGAATAATCTTTCAGAAGGGTATTGCAAATTATTTAATTAAGATACAACCAGGGTCGGGTCTATTTCCTGAGCATAGGCCATTATGCCGCCTTTCAGGTTATATAAATTCGTATATCCCTGTTGTTGTTCGAGTGCCTGTATAACCGTAGCAGAGCGTTTTCCGCTGCGGCAATGAACCACCACCTTTTTATCTTTCGGGATTTCATCCAGGTGTTCCATAACCGTTCCCATAGGAATAAGTTTGCCTCCAATGTTAGCAGCTTCGGCTTCATATTCTTCACGAACATCAATCAGTTGGAAATCTTCGTGGTTATCCATCATTTTTTTTAGTTCTGCTACGGTTATCTCTTGCATAGATACAGGTATTGGTAATCTTCAGGTGCAAAGATAGCCATAAACGTAATATCGAAATAACTAATTTTGTCCGGTACCCTACACAACAGGGCTTTAAAGAAATGGCTGAAATAAATACATTCCAATATGCGGGAGAATATAAGCTGGAATCGGGAGAAATACTACCAGGCTTCACACTTGCCTATCATACGTATGGCAAACTAAACAGTGCGAAGGACAACGTCATTTGGATTTGCCATGCCTTAACAGCCAATTCAGATGCCGAAAACTGGTGGCCCGGGTTAATTGGTAAAGGCAAGCTTTTTGATCCTTCCGACTATTTTATTATTTGTGCTAATATTCCCGGCTCATGTTACGGGTCTACCGGGCCTCTTTCAATCGATATAGGAACTGACAGGCCATTTTACCATAACTTCCCACTGCTTACAGTGCTAGATATTGTTGGCGCATTAGACATCATGCGCAAGAAATTAGGCATTAAAAAAATTCATGCTGTTATGGGCGGCTCTCTTGGCGGACAGCAAGCATTGGAGTGGTCTATTATAAATCCGGGGTTAATAAAGAATTTAGTAATGGTAGCTTCAAATGCAAAGAGTTCTCCCTGGGGAATAGCTTTTCGCGAAAGCCAACGCATGGCCATAGAAGCTGATCCTACGTGGAAGGAATATATTCCAGAAGCGGGAATTGAAGGAATGAAAGTAGCCCGCAGTATTGCCTTGCTGAGTTACAGGAATTATCAGACCTATTTGAAATCGCAAAGCGAGGAGAATAATAATAAAGTGGATAAATTTAAGGCGTCATCTTACCAGCGTTACCAAGGTGAAAAACTGGCGAAGCGCTCTTTTAATGCCTATTCGTACTGGACACTTTCTAAAGCCATGGATTCGCATAACGTGGCACGGGGTAGGGGAGGCATGAAAAAAGCTCTTTCTCTCATTAAAGCGAAGGTACTTACCATTGGTATTAGCTCTGATATATTATTTCCTCCGCCTGAGTCAAAATTCATTGCTGAAAAAGTGAAGGACGGGCGCTACGAGGAAATAGATTCCTTATACGGCCACGATGGCTTCCTGATTGAAGTACCCCAGCTCACAAAAATTATTAAACCGTTTTTATCTAAATAATATGCCACGCAGAAAACATCCTGAAACACTTGCCATACGGACACAAGCAGAAAGAAGCAGGTTCAACGAACACTCGGTTCCACTGTATCTTACATCCAGTTTTGTGTTTGAAGATGCAGAAACCATGCGTGCCATGTTTGCCGACGAAATAGAAGGCAATATATACAGCCGTTTCTCTAATCCGAATACAACAGAATTTATTGATAAGATTTGCTTGCTCGAAGAAGCTGAAGCCGGAGTAGCATTTGCTTCAGGTATGGCTGCTGTGTTTGCAACCTTTGCCGCTCTGCTGAAAACAGGTGACCATATTGTGTGTTGCAGTTCGGTATTTGGTTCTACCCATACAATACTCGAAAAGCAATTGTTGCGATGGGGAATTACCCATACGTATGTCGATATTCACAAAACGGATGAATGGGAAAAGGCTATTATACCTGATACTAAAATGATATTTGTTGAAACTCCTTCCAATCCTGCATTGGATATTATTGATTTAGATTGGCTAGGGAAGTTTGCTAAAAAACATAATTGTATTTTAGTGGTAGATAATTGTTTTGCTACACCTATTCTTCAGCAACCATTAAAGTATGGTGCTGCACTTAGCATTCACTCTGCTACTAAGTATATAGACGGGCAAGGGCGTGTGATGGGAGGAATTGTAGTTGGACAAAAGGAGTTAATGATTGATATAAAAGCATTTCTTCGCCAAACAGGCGCTGCCATGTCACCATTTAATGCATGGGTATTATCTAAAAGCATGGAAACACTTGGGTTGAGAATGGAAAGACATTCTGAAAATGCTTTGAAAGTGGCAGAGTTTTTGGAAAAGCAAAGCGATGTAGAATCAGTGAAATATCCGTTTTTACCTTCTCATCCAAAGTATGCTGTAGCTAAAAAACAAATGAAAGCCGGTGGAGGAATGGTAGCTTTCATTATTAATGGAGGATTGGAACGTGGTAAAAAATTTATGGATGGTGTTGAAATGGCATCATTGACAGGTAACCTGGGTGATACACGTACCATTGTATCGCATCCGGCATCAACTACTCATGCTAAGCTTACGGAACAAGAACGCCTGGCATCTGGCATTTTGCCGGGATTGATACGCATATCGGTCGGAATAGAGCATATAGATGATATAATCGAAGACCTGGAGCAGGCTTTTAAAAAGTCGAAATAATTATTGCCAGGGTTTAAGCCGCAACTCTTTGTAAAATCAATTTACAGGGGATATGTGAGGTTACCCTAACCACATGCCCGGCATGTAATGGAATACTGAGATAATCGCCTGGAATAAGGCTGTGGATAGTTCCGTCAATATCAATATCGCAGGTGCCTTCCAACACTAAGAATTTTTCGTGCTCATTCGTATGAACTTCATAAGGTGTTTCGCTTTTTAACCAGGCAATGGCAGTGCTCGATTGCGGGGTGTAGCCTATAATTTTCAAGTAGATATCGTTAAAATCATCAGGCAGCACCATATCTTTTCGACTTGTCCATTCTCTATAATCTTCAATAGTTGAGTTGTTGCTAAGAATAGGAGGGAAGACTGGTTGTTCTCCACTTTTCAGTCGTTCTTCATAGTCAATCGAAGCCAGTATCAGCGGCTTAATAGTGGGATTAGGAGCCTTTGAATAAGATTCAGCGTACGTTTTTAATGTTTCCGATATTTCCTCAATTTTTCTCTTTACTTCTTTATGGGCAAACGACATATCTTCCACTTGCCGCACTTCTTCAGCAGATGCCATTCCTAAAACATATATTTCAAGAATACCAGATTGTATGAATGATTCTATATTTTCCACTCTGCTTAGGGTCTTCTTAATTGATTTATTTCTTTTCGAAGTAATTGTCGTAATTCACTAACAGGTATTTGCATTTTTTCTGCCGCTTCTTCTTGTGTGATATGACCTGATATAATTAGTTCCATAATTAATGTAGGCGTTTTCCAATCTTTATATGATGAATTCTGATTACCTACGTAAGTACTGTTGGTTTGGTTTTCAAGGAGATTATTAGCCGTATCTATGGCTGTTCGAAATACCCATACAACCAATCTTTCTTCCGAAGGCTTGTAAGTCTGTTTAGTCCGCCAGATATGAATAAAACATGCCTTTAATATTTCTTCTGCAATGGTAGTATTTGCAGTCATCTTCTGTAACACGCGAAATAATATGGGAGAATATTTCTCATAGAGCGCCCCTAATGCTACCTGGTCAGAATTTTGAAAAGCTCCTGCAAAGCATTCATCAGTTTTATATATGGTGGAATAGTCTGTCATTAATAGAGAAGCAAGAGCTGGGAGAAAACAATTAACTAAATTAATAAACCAGTCCAAATGTATATATAAATTGCAAAATACCTAAGCCAATACTTTATATATCTTCTTAATTGTAATTTCGCATCTTTGAATATGAGCATATCCTCGAAAACCGGAATACTTCTTTTAAATCTTGGTACTCCTCTAAGCGCTGCCACAGCAGATGTGCGGAAATACCTGCGTGAGTTTCTTTGCGATCCGCGTGTGATAGATATTCCATGGCTGCAAAGGCAATTGCTGGTTAATTTTATCATAGCTCCGTTTCGGGCACCCAAATCTGCTGCACAATACAAGGAAATCTGGACGGAAGAAGGTTCTCCTTTGCTTGTTCATAGCCAGAACCTAAAAACAAAACTGCAGCAAAAAATGGGCGATCGTTTTGCAGTGGAATTGGGTATGCGTTACCAGCAGCCTTCGGTAGCAGAAGCATTAAATAAACTCCTGAAAACAGAAGGATTGGGAAAGCTTATTGTGGTGCCATTATATCCTCAATATTCGGCTTCAGCTACCTCTTCTTCCGTTGAAAAGGCGATGGAGTTATTGGAAAAACAAGACGTTATACTACCGTTTTCATTTATTGGTCCTTTTTATGATAATCCGGCTTTTATTAATGCTTTCGCAACTATCTGGAAAAAACAGTATAACCTGGACGATTACGATTATTATTTATTCAGCTATCATGGTTTGCCTGAAAGACACATACGTACTGCCTCACACGAACGGGGCATGAATTGCAGTCTCAATGGTTGTTGTGATGCTATTTCTTCACAAAACTATTTTTGCTATCGGGGATCTTGTTTTCATACTACCCGATTGCTGGCGAATGCCCTTCAATTAAAGGAAGGAACCTATAGCGCTTCATTTCAGTCAAGGCTTGGAAAAGACCCCTGGATAAAACCCTATACGGATCATATCATTATTGAGAAAGCTAAATCAGGGATTAAAAAAATGCTGGTCTTTTCCCCTGCTTTTGTGGCGGATTGCCTGGAGACCCTTTTTGAGGTAAAAATAGAATATGCCCGTTTATTCAAGGAGCATGGAGGCGAAGCACTGCACCTTGCAGAGAGCCTCAATAGCCATGATGAGTGGGTAGAGGCACTTGAGAAGATAATTATAGGGGGCTAAAATTAGCATGCCGTTTCTCTTTATTGAATTGTTAAAGGAGGTTAAAATAGCTGGTTGCATAAATCCAAAAGAGTATAATGTGTCGTAGATCTATTAAATTTATAACGTTATGAATGGTAAACTGGTAATACTAACATTGTTGACATGCTCTTTACAGGCCTGTTCGCAGCAAAACACAAAAAGTATGGATAATACCCAAAATCAAACACAGGTTGACAGTACCCACTGGAGGAAGTTGACCCCTGAAGAAGCCTATGTAATTGTGCATAAGGGTACCGAACGCCCCGGAACAGGGAAACTTCTAAACAATACCGTTAAAGGTATATATACTTGCAGGCGTTGCGGCGCTCCGCTCTTTACCTCATCTGATAAATTCCCTTCGGAATGCGGATGGCCCAGTTTCGACGATGCCATACCGGGAGCAGTAAAACGTATTCCTGATCCCGACGGAGAACGCATCGAAATAGAATGTGCCCGTTGTGGTGCCCACTTAGGACATGTATTCACGGGAGAACATTTCACCAATAAGGATACACGCTATTGTGTAAACTCCATCTCTATGGATTTTATCCCGGCAGACAGCGTAAAGGGTAATAAATAGATTTTATTGTTTAGTAAATTGAGCCTTGTACCACGATTTGTCGGTACAAGGCTTTTTCGTTTAAAAAATAGAGTGAAGCCTCAAATTGAAAATATCTACTTTTGCACCTATGAAGATCAGCCCATTCATTCAGAAGCTCGCTCAAGGTAGGTATAATAAATTGAGCCCCAATAACTTTTTCCTGCTTTTGACAGTTGTTGTCGGAGTAATCGCCGGCCTGGCTGCTGTTGCGCTTAAGCAGGCAACGGGAGCATTGGAGTCGTTATTGCAAGTGTATGAAAGGAGCGGTAATATTGTATTGCTCATATCACCCGTAATTGGTATTCTATTGGCTACAGCATACACCTGGATTTTTAGGAAAGGAAAACTGGGAAGAGGTATCAGCAACGTAGTTGAGAATATTGATACTAAGGGCGGCTATATGGAAAAAGATAAGATGTATAGCCACATGATTACATCCTCTTTAACAGTAGGTCTCGGTGGTTCTATGGGGTTGGAGGCACCTATTGTAGTTACAGGTGCCGCTTTTGGCTCCAATATTGCCAGTTTTTTTAAGCTTACGGATGAAGAACGTATATTGCTCTTGGCCTGTGGAGCCTCAGCGGGTATATCGGCTATTTTCGGCGCTCCCATTGCCGGGGTTTTGTTTTCTATTGAAGTGCTGTTGAAAAAGTTTTCTACCGTTCAATTTGTTCCACTACTTATAGCATCTGCTGTAGCTTCTGTAATATCACAAATACTATATCATAACGGGCAGATATTTTATATTTTCACGCAAGGCTGGGATGTTAGGGCCATACCATTTTATGTGGGACTGAGTATTCTTACCGGGTTCTATTCCTTGTATGTGCTTAAATGCATCGCCTACTCGTCCAATGTATTTGAGGGTGTCAAAAACCCTTATAAAAAAGCCTTGATAGGAGGCCTCATACTGGGTGGAATAGTCTTTCTGCTACCGCCTTTATATGGGGAAGGGTATCATACCGTTCAGATGCTTCTTAATTCCGATTATACACGGTTGTTTGATAGTAGCCTTTTATATAAATTTCACAATAACGAATACGTATTACTACTGGTAACCATAGCTATATTACTGGTGAAAATATTTGCCACCCAACTCACTATCAGTTCAGGTGGCAATGGAGGCTTTTTTGCTCCGTCACTCTTTATGGGATCTATGATTGGATTTTTTTATGTATACAGTATTAACTATTTTAATATTTGCAAAATAGTTGGGGTTGATAAGCTTAACGAACCCAATTTTATCGCGGTGGCCATGGCCGGATTGATGAGCGGGGTTATGCACACTCCGCTTACTGCTATATTTCTGATTGCCGAAGCTACCGGGGGCTATACTTTGCTGGTTCCGCTAATGATAGTATCATCATTCTCCTATCTTATTTCAAAGTATTTTCATCCCCAGTCAATTTATATCAGGCATTGAGGAATACTTTTAGATACCTGCTTCCAAATGTGGGGAAACAGATGCTTTAATATGTTCGATTAGTTCCGGGTCCATGAATTTATATTCGTCCGGTATGTCGAGAATAATAATTGGTGTATCAGATAGATGTTCTGGAAATTTCTCTATTAAGCGTACTTTATGCTTTTTTTCCATTACAAAAATAATCTCTGCCCAATCAATAAGTCTGGTATTTATTTTTATTCTTGCCGAAGGTTCCGTTCCTGCGGATTTTGCATTAATCCCTGACACATTTTTATAGATTGTTTCGGCAGTTGGACTGCGCCAATTATTCCGGCTACATACAAAAAGTATATTCATGAGTACAACTTATCATAAGTGGTTACTCGTAAAACGTAACCTTCCCCGTATCCAGGTCATAAAGACCGCCTATAATTTTAATTTTTCCCGATTGCTCCATTTCATGCAGTAAGGGGCTTTGTTTCTTTACCTGTTGAACGGTTAATGTGATATTGTTTACAGTTACATTCTCAACGAATGTTTTGTTGCCAGAATTTCTTTCTGTTTTGGTTTCTGTTTCTATGGCAATAGCCGGCTTTACTTTATTAAGGAGCTTGGTAACATGGCCTAATTCCACATTATCGCAAGCGCCAGCAATAGCTCCGCACTTGGTATGTCCAAGTACAACTATAAGCTTGGAGCCAGCCAGTTTACAGGCAAATTCCATACTTCCTAAAATATCATCATTCAAAATATTGCCCGCTATACGGATGCTGAATATATCGCCTAAGCCCTGGTCAAAAATCAATTCTGCCGAAGTACGGGAATCAATACAACTTAAAATGGCAGCGAAAGGAAATTGGCCTGAAGAGGTATCATTGGCTTGCTGCAAAAGATCACGGTGGGTTTTAATATTATTTATAAACCGCTCATTCCCTTCTTTTAATATTTCCAGTGCATGTTCAGGGGTCAATTGGTCTTGCGTATCTTTTGTGTGTGTTCTCATGTTTTCAAAAGTAATATTTCTTTGCATATTGTGAATAAGCTAAGAGTTAGTATTGTCTTTCCGTTCTTAGCTTTTAGTTCATTGCTCTTCTTTCATACCTTTGTACTTTCCCCTTTAAAAAGATGAACACTACCAACATACTCATAGCACTGAGTGCTTTAGTGATATTGTCTTACCTGTTCAACATTGTTGCCAAGTACGTAAAAATACCATCTGTTATATTACTATTGATAACCGGTGTGGGGATGAAGTTATTATGCGATCAGTTTTCCATCCAGATTACAAATGTTTCTTTTTTTCTCGAGCTTTTTGGGGATATAGGCCTTATCCTGATAGTTCTGGAAGGCTCGCTTGATTTAGGAATAACACGTCAAAAGCTTTCGTTGGCAGGAAAATCAGTTCTTTCAGCCATTCTTGTATTGGCCTCCACCTGTGGGTTGATATATCTTGTTATGCATTATTATATAGGCATGCCCGTGCGCAATTCCATCATTTACTCCATTCCTATGGGGGTAATAAGCAGTGCCATTGCCATTCCTTCGGTAGCGGCCCTGGCTACACACAAAAAGGAATTTATAGTATACGAGTCTACCTTTTCAGATATTATAGGCATTATGATTTTCAACTTTGCCATTCTTGATAATGCTTTGTCATCCGGTTCTTTTCGCGATTTCTTCCTGAATATTTTATACATCATTATTATTTCCTTTGTCAGTTCTGCCTTGCTTATTTTCATGCTTAACCGGATAACTACGCACATAAAGTCTTTCCTCATTTTCGCCTTACTTATATTGGTTTATTCAGTTGCTAAAATGTTCCATCTGCCTTCGCTGCTGCTGATACTGGTATTTGGAATGATGCTAAATAACAGCAAGTATTTTATAAAAGGTAAAATGGCAAAAGTGCTGCAACTGGATAAAATGTCCAAAGTCACTTCGGAACTAAAGCTTCTTACGGCTGAGTCGGCATTTCTTATCCGCACCTTCTTTTTTATTCTTTTCGGCTATGCTATGAATATTAATTCGTTGATAGCTCCGGAAGTAATAATTACAGGCTCATTGATAATTGTTTGTATCCTTTTTGCGCGGTTTATTTTTCTTATGTTTATTTCCCGTACGCATGTCATTCCGGAGCTTTTTATCGCGCCGCGGGGATTAGTTACCGTTGTGCTTTTTTATAGTATTCCATCCAGTTTTATATCTTCTTTGTTCAACATAGGTATTCTCTATTATGTTATTATTATTTCCAGTATTATTATGATGCTGGGCCTTATGTTTACTAAAACGAAGTTTTCGGAGGCACAGGGCTTGGTATTGGGAGAGAATGATATAGATGGTCCCCTAGGGCTTTCTTAATATTTTTTCCTTTTTATTTTCACTATTCCTTGTAACCGCTTACTTTTGTACTCAGAATTGAGCCGCCATGAAAATATCCTATAACTGGTTAAAAAAATATGCCAATACTTCACTTGCGCCTGAACAGGTTGCAAAACTCCTGACCGATTGCGGACTGGAGGTAGAGCATATCGAACCCTTTGAATCTATTAAAGGCGGCTTTAATGGGTTGGTGATAGGGGAGGTTAAAACCTGTATAAAACATCCGAATGCAGATAAACTCTCATTAACTACCGTTGATATTGGCAGCGAAAAAATATTGAATATAGTTTGCGGTGCCCCCAACGTGGCTGCGGGACAAAAGGTAGTGGTAGCTACCGAAGGTGCTACGCTCTATCCATCCCAAGGAGAACCGTTTACCATTAAGAAAAGTAAAATAAGGGGAGAGGCTTCTGAAGGAATGATATGTGCCGAAGATGAAATAGGCTTAGGTACATCACATGCAGGCATAATGGTGTTGCCCCCTGACACAAAGATAGGTCTACCTGCTGCAGAATATTTCCAGGTTTATTCGGATTATACTTTTGAAATAGGAGTCACACCTAATAGGGCTGATGCCCTTTCCCATATTGGTGTAGCGCGTGATTTAGTGGCTGCCATCAATCTTCATGCGGCACAACCGGAAAAGTTAAAATTGGTTATTCCACCTGCTACGCTGGATGGAAAGGAAGCTCCTGCCATCACAGTAATCATTCAAAATCCGGAAGCCTGCAAACGATATACATCTGCTGAAATTAGAGGGATTGAGGTGAAAGAATCGCCTCAATGGCTAAAAAATTACCTGTCGGCTATTGGGTTGCGACCCATCAATAACATTGTCGACATCGCCAATTTTGTAATGTATGAAACAGGACAACCACTTCATGCTTTCGATGCTGATAAAATAAAAGGTAACAAGGTAATTGTACGTAAAGCAAAATTAGGCGAGCATATCATAACTCTGGATAACGAGAGACGTCAATTAACGCCGAACGATTTACTTATATGCAACGAAAGTGAAGATATGTGCATAGCCGGGGTGTATGGAGGAAAAGATTCGGGCGTTACGGAGAATACTAAGAATATATTTCTTGAAAGCGCTTGTTTTGATGCTGCACACATCCGTAAAACAGCTAAAAGCCAGGGATTGCATACCGATGCTTCTTTCCGCTACGAAAGAGGAGCAGATGTGAACATCACGACGTATGCGTTGATGCGGGCTATTAACCTGATGCAAGAGGTAAATGCAGGTGCATTTATAACAACTATAACAGATGTTTATCCTGATAAGAAAGAAGACCTGAAATTAGAATTCTCGCTGGGCTATGCTGATAAGTTAGCTGGGCATCCTATTCCTGCAGATAAAGTAACTGAAATAATAGAAGCTACTGGTATAAAAATAATAGAACGTACACACGATAAATGGTTGCTCTCCATACCCAGCTACCGTATGGACATTACAGGCCAAGCTGATATTGTAGAAGAAATATTGCGGTTTTACGGGTATAATAATATCCCTATTCCACCCAGGTTAAACATACCATTGGTTTATACGGGAGAGAAAAAATCGGATGAAATGGTAGATAAAATAAGCAGTTTTCTTACCTCATCAGGATTCATAGAAGTAATGAATACTTCTCTTTCATCTGCTAAACTTGAAGATAACGCAGACACCGTCAAAATTGCTAATCCGCTGAGTATTGACCTGGATATTTTACGTGGCTCATTAGTATTTAATGGTCTCACCAATATTGCCCTTAACCAGAATAATAAACAGCCTGACCTAAGACTATATGAATTCGGAAGAAGCTACCATAAAGAACAGGATGGAAAGTATAAGGAAGCAGAGCACCTTTCATTATGGGTATGTGGCAATAAATCGCCGCTTTCATGGAACAGCAAAGAGGTGCCGGCTGATTTTTATTATTTGAAATCGTATGTGGTGGCGCTTATAGAAAGGGTTACCGGTATTTCTAAACCTATTGAAATGTTTTTGGCCAACGATAAATTACTTTCTTCCGGACTTACTTTTTCAATTAAATCAAAAGAAGTAGCTGTTGTTGGTATAGTACGTAAAGAGATTCTCGTTAAGCAGGGAGTTAATGGGGATGTGTTTTTTGCCGATATAAATTGGAAGTTTTTGATCCAAAGTAAGAGTAAGGGATTGGCGATAAAAGAGATAAACAAGTTCCCTGCTGTAACGAGAGATTTAGCCCTGATTATTGATGAGACCGTGGATTTTGAGATGCTCCGTGACATTGCGGTGAAAACAGAAAAGGAACTTTTGAAACAGGTTTCCGTATTTGATGTTTACGAGGGAAAAGGAGTGGAGCAAGGCAAAAAGTCGTATGCGTTGCGGTTTATTCTGCAAAGCGACAGCAAGACATTAAGCGACAAGGATATTGATAAAACCATGGAAAGACTTGTGACCGCTTTTGCTGAAAAAGCGGATGCAGTAATAAGAAACTCCTGATACTATTGTAATTGATTGTGGATAACCAAATGATTGTAGGTCTGTTCCACCGCTTTTAGAATATGGGAAAGAGAATCCTGCACAGGTAAATTTTTGCCCGCCAGGTTATTTTCAAGCAAACTGTCTTTTTGGTAATTATACAAGCCGGTTACAATTGTATCTGTCATTTGCAGGCACCACGGATTTTCCTCTATCTGGTACACACTATTTAAATAGCCAATGGCATAATGCCTGGCAGATGAGACAGTATCAAAAGCATTTGATCCAAATGAAAAATAGGATTGAGGATAATGCATAAAACCAAGAATAGTGGGCATAATATCAATTTGCTGTGTGGTAATATGTGTTTTGCCTTTCAGATTAGAATGAGGCATATAGTATATAATAGGTATTTCATACATTCCTAATCGGTTGGAGTAGTAGGGGTCATTGCTGGGTCCGGTATGGTCCCCGGTTATCACAAACAAGGTACTGTCGAACCAGGGCATTGTAGAAGCAGTCTGGAAAAATTCCCTGAGTGAAAAATCACTGTATTCAATACATTTAAGCATAGGCATTTCCCCCAGTTTTTGAACAAACCTGCTTTTGTACTTAGGGGGAATAGAGAAAGGATGATGCGAGGAAATGGAAAAAATAGCGGCGTAAAAAGGCTTATGAAGGGTATCAACATTCCGGGCAAAATATTGGAAAAATGGTTCATCCCAAATTCCCCAGTTGCCATCGTAATCAGCATTGTTATTATACTCGTTCATGCCGTAGTAATAACGAAAGCCCCCTTTTTTGCAGAATACATTAAATCCCATGGAGCCCTCATGCCCTCCATGAAAAAAGGCGGTAGTGTACCCTTCTTTATCCAATAAGCCCGCTAAGCATGTATGTTCATCATTTGCATAGGGAGATGTTATAAATGCCGTATTCATCCAGGAGGGAAGACTCGATACTATGGCCGGAATACCTTCCACCGACTTTTTTCCATTGGAAAAAGCATTATCAAAAACAAGCGACTGTGAAATCAATGAATCAAGAAACGGAGTGTAAGTATGGTGTCTGTTATTAAGAGCGCCTATATATTCTTTCGACATGCTTTCCATAATGATGACCACCACATTCAGTTTCCTGAAATTGCCCGGCGACGCAGCCTGCATTGGAGTGTAATACTTTTTTGCATCGGGTATAATGGTGTTATCTGTCAGTACAGGTCTGAAATAGGTATTAATAATGCTGTAGGGGCTATTCATCACAAGGGGAGCGTCGTGTGCCGATGCATAGTCCATGGCATCAAGCGTGCTCATAGGTTTAAGTTGCCACCCCCCACGCCAGCCTATAATCAGCAGTCCGATAAAAACGCTGTACGATGCGACTGTGAAGGATGTAACAGGATGTTTTCGTTCGGTAACCGTATTTTTTATTTTCTTTTTTCCCGTTACGCTGTAAAGGAAATAAGTTAGTGCGATAAGCCCGAACCAGACCAGGATCATGAACCAATAATCCTTGATAACGGTGGGCATTACATCGGTTGTGTCGTCTCCACCGCCAAGACCTAGAAACTTGAAGATGTCACCTGTAGAACGCTTGTAAACAAAGGGAAAGAAAACCGTGTCACCAATCTGGAAAAATAGAGCTACGCTGTTCGCCAGCATATAAATCATCTTGAGTACATATTTCCGGTAAAAACTTTGTTCGCTTCCCCACGGTAGAAGGCTTAAGAAAACAAACACCAAATTAGTGATGATAATGGCCGAAATATCAAATCGCAACCCGGTATAGAGGCAGTAACAAAGTTTTGAAAATGGCATGCCAGAGAAGTAGGCAGCATTATACACCCGGAAAATAATACGGCATAGCTCGTAGGGAATCAGCAATAATGCTAATCGCTTTACCAGCAGCCTAACATGAAGGGGGATACGGTTCATTTTTAAACTAGCCGGACTTTATTTATTTCATATCACCTATTACTCTCGTCGCCTCAAATAACACGGGATCTTTCATCATTCTTTTGAGACGGATATTTTCTGAATTAGCTTCGTTTGTGTCTGCGCGCATTTTACTTTGTTCCCCGGCAGTAGCAGTAATGAGTACATGGTAATTACCCGTAACGCCATAAAAATTACTTGCATTATTAGTTTGTAATGCCATTGCATTAGACGCTTTTATTGTATCCTTATCATGGCTGGGTGAAAGGATAAATTGGTTTTTGCGAACATTGAAAAGAGATACATCTTCAAAGGGCAGGGCTTTATTCAATACTTCAAACCGTTTGTTTTCAGCCCTGATTTTTTTGTCTGCTTTTCTGTATTCGTCGTAATTTAATGAATAGAGGGTGCTGTCGCGTTCTTGCTTGTACGTTTTGGCATCTTCTTTCATCATAATAAAGATAGAGTCATTTGAAATACGATCCGAACTTTGTTTGGATAAGTAAGCCACATCCGGAGGATTATTCCATACCACATAGTTTGCAGGCGTTATTTTATCCCAGCTTAATGGGTAATCCGCATCCTTTTCTTTTCCATAAGCATATTGATATGGGTCCGGCATCACAACATCAGGTGTAACACCATCTTTTTGGGTAGTACCCCCGCTAATCCGGTAAAACTTGCTGATGGTTATTTTCACTGAGCCTAATGGTTTAAGACTGTTGTATGCAGCGGCAATTTTATCATCCAATGTAAAGACTTGTTGTACAGTACCCTTACCATAGGTTTGTGAGCCCATAATTACTCCGCGTTTATAATCTTGTATAGCGGCAGCAAATATCTCTGAAGCTGAAGCGCTTGTGCCGTTAACCAATACAACCAATGGTCCCTTGTATAAAGCGCCTGTATCGCGGCATGTAAGTACCTCAGGTTCTTTCATGCTAGGGTTCTTTATTTGAACAACGGGGCCTTGTGCCACAAATATGCCGGCCATTTTTACAACATCCTGTAAGGAGCCGCCTCCGTTATCGCGCAAGTCCATAACGATACCCTTTATGTTTTCCCCATTTAATTCTTGCACGAGAGCCTTTACATCGTCCGAACATCTGCGAGCTCCGGTGCCATCAAAATCGGTATAGAATTCCGGCAGGCGGATGTATCCTATTTTTTCTCCGTTATTTTCAATAATGGCTGCATGCGCATAAGTATCTTCCAAATGAATAACATCGCGTATTAGGGAAACTACTTTGGTGCTAATGCCTGACTTCACGGTCAATTTTACTTCGGTGCCTTTTTTACCACGGATAAGCTGCACAGCTTTGTCAAGGCGCATACCTTCAATATCCACAGGTGTTCCGCTACCCTGCGCCACTTTCAAAAATACATCCCCTTCTTTCAATTCCCCGCTTTTCCATGCCGGGCTTCCGGGTATTACTTTTTCAATCGTTATTTTTCCGTTTTTATCTTGCAACTGTGCTCCGATACCTTCTAATTGTCCGCTCATGGATATATCAAAGTTCTTTCTTTCTTCGGGAGCAAAGTATTCTGTATGCGGGTCATATACATTGGCTATTACATCGAAAAATTCATTGATTTTATCTGTATCGGTTATTTCGCCCAGGTATTTAAAATCGTTTTCCTCCGTTTTCAATACCATCATCCGCGCAGAGTCTTCCAGCTTTTTAAATGATTTAGGCTTATAAGCCGAGTCCTTCTTTTCTTTTGCTTTATCCTCGTCATCCAGCATTACTACCAGCTTCGCAAGGGTTTCATATTTCAACAATTTCCTCCAACGTTCATGCAAGGCATCTAAATCTTTTGGGTAAGCAACTTTGTTTCCATCGGCCTGAAAATCTTCCTGCGCATTAAAATCAAATGGTTTAGAGAGAAGTTTTTTTATGTAGATGGAATCGTCGCCTAATCGCTGATTCCATACTTTATTTACCTGGTCATAAAAAGCAAATGTGCCCTGGTTAATGGCACTGTCAATTCTATACTCGTAAGGTTGAAATTGCGCAATATCTTCTTGTGTAAAGTAGAGTTTATCGCTATTTAAACGCTTTAGGTAGAGGTCGTATATTCTTTTGGAGAGCGTATCATTAACCGGTATAGGGTTATAATGTTCAGCTTCGATACCTCCAACCATGAGTTGAAGAATAGCTCTGCGCTTTTCTGATTTGGCCGAAGGATGCAGTACGGCACATAACAATAGTCCTGAAGTAAGTAGTAATAAAACTATAAAGGCGATCCGTGTCTTTTTCATTTTTGAGTAGGGTCTGTTTGAGGATTCAAAGATACTTCTTTTACGGAAGTAAGTGGGTAAGAGTCAGCGGGCAGGATTCATAAAAATTGTTAAGAATACCACCTTTGCTCTCCCGGCCTCATTGCCAGTTTCTCCATTTTCAAAACTCATAAAAAACAACAATTAACAACAGGAAATACAAGGATTTTACAAGGAAATAGGAGTGGTTTCTAAATTCTATTGCTTTGCAACAGGCTGATTTAAAGTATGTTGAAAAACCATTCCTTGTTAAATACAGTAAATTGCAATTTGTGTAAGTGATGTCATATTTCATTTCAGTGGTCAGTTATCAGTTGCGAAACTATACCATTAAAAAGTTGGTCTTGAAAACGTCAATGACTGTGCTATACAACTATATTCACAATCTTATTCGGAACTACGATGACCTTTTTAATAGGAGCCTCTTTAAGCCATTTTTTTGCATCTTCTGACGATAAAACTTCTTTCTCAATCTGCTCTTTGCTCAAGTTTAATGGCAATTCCAGCATAAAGCGGGTTTTCCCATTAAATGAAACAGGATAGGAGAACGTATTCTCAACCAAATAAGACTCTTCAAATTTCGGGAATTTTGCTTTTACAACAGAAGAGGTATGCCCCAGTTTGGTCCATAACTCTTCGGCAACGAAAGGTGCAAAAGAGGAGAGGCAGATTAACAAAGGTTCCAGTATTTCGCGCTTGTTGCATTTCAAGTCGTACAATTCATTCAGGCAAATCATAAAAGCGCTCACAGCCGTATTGAATGAAAGTCGCTCAATATCCTCATCAATTTTTTTAATGGTTTTATGCAGAATTTTTAATTCGGCAGGAGTAGCCTTTTCACCGGAAACATAAAATTCTTCAGACTGACTACTGGCCACTGACCACTGACTACTGAAAAACATTCTCCAAAACTTCTTTAAGAAATTATATACCCCGCTAATGCCTTGTGTGCTCCAGGGTTTGCTTAATTCCAATGGGCCTAAGAACATCTCATACATGCGCATAGTGTCAGCTCCATATTGAGCAACCACATCATCGGGGGTAACTACATTCCACTTGGATTTTGACATTTTTTCGACTTCGCGGTTAAAAACGTATGGCTTATTATCCTCAGGAAAAAAGACTATTTGGGTATTTTCTATCCTATCATAATTATTAATCCACTCTATGATTTTCTCTTTTTCAATATCGTTATTTGCTGAAATTTCCTGTATTGGAAAGGGTCTAGTATTAAACCAATTTCTTCCACGTGCATCAATTTTTATTGAATAATCTTGATCTCTAACAAATGCGGCCATTCGAGGATTAAATTTCCTAAAACAATTATTGAGAAAATCGACTAATTCATTTTGCATTCCCTCATCGGTAACTATTTTATCTGCAACTTCTTTTGTTATATAAATTATTGGAATTGTAAATAGTGTACGAAGTATTGAACCACTCAATACAAATATTTCCGTATTTATTCTTGTTATATAGGCAGACACCCCCTGTATCATCCCCTGATTTACCAATTTCTTAGCAGGCTCTGTAAAAGGAATCAAGCCATAATCATTTAAGAATTTTGTCCAGAAACGGAAATATAGCAAATGGCCTGTGGCATGTTCGGCACCGCCAATATATAAGTCCACATTTTGCCAATAGTTAATGGCATCTTTGGATGTAAACTCTTTATCGTTTTTCGGGTCTTCGTAGCGCAAATAATACCACGAACTACCTGCCCAGCCCGGCATAGTGGTGTATTCGTAATTATATTGTCCTTTGTATTTCCAGGTGGTGGCTCTTGCCAAGGGTGGTTCACCTGTCTCCGTCGGTTGGAATTTATCTACTTCCGGCAAAACAAGTGGCAGTTCGCTTTCATCTAATGGAGTAGGTATGCCGTCTTTATAATAGATGGGTATAGGTTCGCCCCAATAGCGTTGTCTGCCAAAAGCCGCATCGCGCAAACGGAAGTTTATTTTCCCTTTTCCCAATCCTCGTTTTTCAATTTCTTCAATAGCACGTTTAATGGCATCTTTTACATCTAATCCATTCAGGAAATCGGAGTTGATGCATTTACCATTTTTACCGTCATAAGGTTCCGTCATTGCGAGGCTTTGCGAAGCAATCTTATTATCGGGTAAGACTGCTTCGTTCCTCGCAGTGGCGAGGGATTCGGGAATTTCAATTACCTGTTTAATATCTAATCCAAAATGCTTAGCAAAAGCATGATCGCGGGAATCGTGAGCAGGTACACCCATTACAGCGCCTGTACCATAGCCTGCCAGCACATATTCGCCTACCCATATAGGAATCTTATTCCCGGTAAACGGGTGAATGGCATAAGCTCCCGTAAATATTCCGCTTACTTTTTTCTCCGCCTGGCGTTCGCGTTCGGTTTTGTTTTTTGCAATGTTTACGTATTCTTCAACTTGAGCTTTGTGAGAGGCAGGTGTGATTTTATTCACCAATTCGTTTTCGGGAGCGAGGGTTATAAATGTTACGCCAAAAACCGTGTCAGGACGAGTGGTAAATACCGTAATTGTGAATTGTTCCCGATAGCTATCGGGATTGTTAATTGTAAATTGCAAAGAACATCCTTCTGAACGCCCAATCCAGTTGCGTTGAGCTTCTTTTATGCTTTCGCTCCAGTCAATAGTATCAAGGTCGTTTAACAATCTGTCAGAATATGCGGTAATACGCAGACTCCATTGGGGCATTAGTTTTCTTTCCACGGGATAGCCTCCGCGTTCCGAAACACCGTCTTTCACTTCGTCGTTGGCAAGTACGGTGCCCAAAGCCGGGCACCAGTTTACCCAGGCTTCGCTTAAATAAGCCAGCCGGTAGTTGAATAACACATCTGATTTTTTCTTTTCTGAAAAGGACTTCCATTCGTCGGCAGAAAAAGTCATTTCTTCTCCATAGGCAGCGTCAATTTCTGTAGTACCCAATTTCTCAAACTGACTAATTAAGGTTTCTATAGGTTCTGCCTTCTGTGTTTTGTTATTGTACCACGAACCGAACAGTTTCAGAAAAATCCACTGGGTCCATCTATAAAACTTAGGGTCCGATGTTTTTATTTCGCGGCTCCAGTCATACGAAAAGCCCAACATATCCATTTGGCTGCGGTAGCGGGCCAGGTTTTGTTCAGTTGTGATGGTAGGGTGTTGCCCGGTCTGGATGGCATATTGTTCGGCAGGTAAGCCAAAGGCATCCCATCCCATCGGGTGAAGCACATTAAAGCCCTTCAACCTTTTGAAACGGGAAAATATGTCGGATGCAATATATCCCAGCGGATGCCCTACGTGAAGTCCCGCACCTGAAGGATAGGGGAACATATCGAGCACATAGTATTTAGGTAAAGAAGAGTCATTAGTTACCTTGTAAATATCTTCTTTAGCCCATTTTTCACGTGCGGCTTTTTCTATTTCGTCCGGTTTATATTCCATTGAATAATGCTGCGATTAACAACCGCGAAATTAGAAAAAACAATTACCTGTTTGTTACTTCTATCGTTCAGGCTTAAAAGAATTTTATAATTTCGTGTCATAAATTTTTTCATGGCATCCAAGGCAATCGGAAATAAATTCAGGTCCACTTCGCTAATAACGATAGTGAGTATCTCATTGGTGTTATTTATCCTCGGACTATTGGCCCTGCTTATTATAGATGCTCAGAAGATAGCCCGCGATGTGAAGGAGAACGCTGATGTGGAAGTATTTTTAAATAGTAATGCAAAAGATGCCGATGTGGCCAAGTTGCAAAAGATGCTGGATGCATCGGACTATGTGAAGTCTACAGCTTATATATCCAAAGATTCAGCTGCCAAACAACTGCAAGCCGTTGATACCGGTGTCGATGTTACCCTTGCCGGGTATAATCCATTGCCCGCTTCTATTGATATACACGTAAAAGCCGATTATGCCAATATTGACAGCCTTAGTAAAATCGAAAAAGAACTATCGCATTACCCTGAAGTGAAAGAGGTTGTTTACCAAAAAGCTTTTATCAAAATGATGAATGAAAACCTGAAAAAGATATCGCTTGTTATGCTTGGGTTCAGTTTGTTACTACTATTGGTATCGCTTACACTTATCAATAATACCATCCGGCTTACTATATACTCTAAACGGTTTTTAATTAAAACCATGCAACTGGTGGGCGCTAAACAAGGATTCATCAGGAAGCCTTTTTTATGGAAAGGCGTGCGCAATGGAGTTATTGCAGCCGTTATAGCCCTGCTGATGATATTCGGACTTATCCGTATAGCGCAATCGCGTTTAGTAGAGATACAAGAACAAGGTCTGAATGACATGAACACCTATCTTATCCTTTCGGGAGTAGTAGTTGTGTTAGGCATTTTTATTTCCTGGGTAAGTACTTACTTCGCCCTCCGCCGTTACTTGCGCGTTGCAGCAGATGAATTGCATTTTTAGCCGGAAGGCGGTGGAGATATTTCTATTCTTTTATAATCTTCTTTCTAACAGAAGCGCCATCGTCTGACTGCAAGGTTATAATATAAACACCATTTGACAAGCCACTTATATTTATTTGTCCGGTATTCCCTTTTTCAGCGGTGAATTGTGTATTGCTGTAGACTTCTTGTCCAAGCACATTGTTTATCCGAACAGCGCCTTTAAAGGACTCGTTGAACGCAACAGAAAGCATATTAGTAGCCGGATTGGGATAAATGGTAACAGCATTCTCATTGAAAATCGCAGCAATACCTGTAGTGTTTAAATAAGTCATATTAGAATAGGAGCCTGTAGGGCTGAAAGTATAACGATTGCCTCTAAACTGCATCGAAAGGTAAGGTGTACAAACAACATTCCAATCGGTGCTAATCATATACCGCAAGCCTTTATTAATAGGTGCCGATCTGTCCGTATATGCATTAATAGAACCTTGAACAGAGTCAATTGCATGCCAGTATCCTTTGCCCGAATCGTCCCGGAGTATTCTATAATATACTACCGAGTTACCTCCGTAAAAATTCCAGTTTAAGTTAGCTTCGTTTGGTCCTATTCCGGCAGAGGATTGGAGAAAAATAGTTTCATTAAAATTACCCTGTGATGAATACGTTCCACATGTATCATGCATGCCTAGTGCATAGAATGATGGTTCTACCAAAGGCCGTGCACTGTAATCTTTAAATTCTGTATGGGCATGTACCGAGACTGCTCCTATCCGCACATAATTATTCAATATGTTTTGACTGTATATAATTACGCTATCAATAGCCAATGTATCCATACCGGTTTTTTGCCAAAAAATAGTATTAAAAATGGATGATGTATCCGTTGTAACATAGCAAATAGAAGGTGGATAAGCATTTCCGCAAGGTGGTGGAGGGGCGCAATACATAGTATCAATGGTAATGCGGTCGCTATCTTTACATCCATTACTGTCGGTAACTACTACGGTATATGTAATGTTGGTGTGGGGTGTAACTGTGTAAGACAAGCCATGATAATTGCCCGGTTTCCATACGGCAGTATAAACAGGATTAGGGTCTGTAACGGTAGCTGTCAAAGTGGTTGGGCTGCCAGGGCAAACTACTCGTTGTGTAGCTGTAGCAGTAACTACTAAATTACAGAAGTGGGTGCATGCGGTGGTATCGAAAGGGGTAAAATAAACAAAGCCAAGGTTTATATTTTGATAGGCATCGTATATAGTAGCTTGTATGTGTGCAGAATCGTGTAGGCACCAATAGTTGTTACTTACACTTTCGTTGGTGGCAAATTCTGACACAATGCTGTACTTAGTGTTACCACAAATAGTATTACATGAGATAACACGGTCATCCATACTCTCAATACCTATCCTATTATCTGATATATCATTTAAAATAATACTATCCGCTTCACTATTAATACCTATATTATTATTTTTTATGGTGCAATTTGTTATCTTGTCGCCAGAAATATAAATAGCGGTCCCCCGGTTCGAATCAAAAATACTATTTGTTATTATTTCTTGGGCACCTACACCGCTTATACCATAATCATAATTATTTCTAAATACACAACTTAAAACATTTCCTGGCATATTAATACCTGTACCATTTTTAATAAATTCACAACTAATAGCCGTAACTCTAGCGCCTGAATTTAAACCGATTGAATCATATTTGAATATGCAGGTGTCAATAGACGGCTCAGTATTAACAAGACTCCAATTATTTATGCCACTGAGATTAGAAGTAAAGATACAATGTGCTATTGGAGGGGCATAAGTAATACCATTAACAACATTAATTGCTGCGATAGCATAAGAGAATCTGCAATATTTAAAAGATACCGTATCGCTGGCAAAGTTTATACCTTTATAAATACCTGCATAAGGAGTTCCTGAATTGCTGGTGAATATTATAGAGTCAGTTAGGGTGCCATTTGCATATAAATTTCCCCAATCTCGGATTATTTTACTGTTATCAAATTTTACTACTACCCCAGGTTGGATAGTTAGCGTAACTCCGCTAAAAATTGAGACTGTATCAGTAACAATGTAAGGACTTTTGGCCTTTGTCCATGTAGTATTGGAATAAATCCCTCCGCTAACATATGTTTGAGCTGAAAGAGAATTGCCAATCAAAGGGGTAAATAAGAAGAAATATAAAAATTTCTTATTGAGCTTTTTCAAAATAAATTTTAACATAGTATTTTGTTTGCTATCAAGTTAATAATAATAAAATAGTTAGCGTTACAGGTACTTTCAGAATCTTACCAATAATTATATCAGAATGATATAATTGTAAAATTTGAATACAAACATAACAAATAATTGATTCAAAGGCATATTATCCGTAAAATATTCATAAAGAGATTGCCTATTCTTTTATTACCTAGCGCTTCTTTGCTGGATGCAGAACCGTAAAGAAGATAGTAATTACAAGAAGAAATAAGGAGGCGGAAAAAATCCAGCGTAACATTTTCAATGATTTTTACGTTTCAAAAAGAGATACTTGACACAAGTACGTTTAATAAAGAGTGGTGTATACACTCCTAATTGAATGAACATACACAGGTTGAAAACTTACCCCTGATGAAATAGCCTTACATAAGCCCTAATCATAACTTTGCTTTTCTAAAAAGGGGCGTATAGGTATGTTGAAACGGATTCTGTTGTTTATTTCTGTGCTATGTTTTTCCCAAGTGGTAATAGGTCAGCAGACCCTTATTTACAGCAACCCCAATGCTATATTTGATAAGGCAGTTACATTGTTCGACGAGCATAAGTATTCTGCCGCTGCACATCTTTTTGAACAAGTTTCCAATTCCATAAAAGAAGAGCAATCCACCCTCAAGGTTCATTCTGATTATTATACTGCTGTTTGCTCCATGTATCTTGACCATGCCGATGCCGAAAGGCAAATGACAGGTTTCATACACAAGCATCCGCAAGCGCCTGAAGTGCATAAAATATATTTTTTGCTGGGCAACTATGAATATGAAAAGCATAAGTATAAAGATGCATTAACCTGGTATGCTAAAGCGGATGTGGACGATCTTGACTCCAAAGAGCTGTCGGAATATTATTACAAAATGGGCTATTGTAATTTTTCAAAAAACCAATTAGATGCGGCTCAACATAATTTTGAATCAGTAACCGACTCCACTTCTACTTATTACCCGCGTGTTCTATATTACTATGGATACATAGCATACGTTCATAAAAAATACCAAACGGCGGTAAATAGTTTTTTCAAGTTGCGCAACGATCCTAATTTTTCCAAAGCGGTACCATATTATATAGCTGAATGTTATTACCTGGAAGGGGATTATTCAAAAGCCATACAATATTGCGTTCCATTACTCGACTCTATTCCGAACAACACACCGTTGCTAAATACTGCTGAAATCAGGAAAATTACGGCAGAGTCATATTATCATATGCAGCAATATAAAGAAGCTATTCCTTACTTTGAGAAATATGCTAAAAAGGGGAGTTTGCTTGGAACAGAAGCGTATGAGTTTGCCTATTGTTATTTTGTAACAGGCCAGTATTCGGAAGCTATTCCCTATTTTCAGAATGCTGCAGTAGCCAATGATTCATTAGCACAAGATGCCTTGTTTCATGTTGGCGAATGTTATTTAAATGAAGGTGAAAAGACCTATGCAGCTAATGCCTTCAATGATGCGTATAAGATGAATTACAACCAGGAATTGAAAGAGAACGCCCTCTTCAATTTTGCCAAAATATCCTACGAAACGTGTAGCGACCCTTTTGATGTAGCTATTAAAGCGCTCTCCCAATATTTGAACGCATACCCTAACTCTTCTCACCGGGATGAGGTGTACAAGTATCTTGTAAATATTTATTCTACTACGCGGAACTACGAAGCAGCGCTCAAATCATTGGCAGAAATAAAAAATTGGGACTCTCATCTGCAGGCTGTTTATCAACGTTTGTGTTATTACCGGGGTGTTGATTTATATAATAATCATCAATATGAACCTGCTATTGATTATTTTGAAAAATCGCTGACCTATAATTATGATGCTAAATTGCATTTGCTGGCATATTATTGGAAAGCAGAGGCTTTTTACCGGGAGAGAAAATATAATGATGCGGCTGCCGCATACAATGACTTTATGAGCCATACTGAATCGTTCAGTACGCCTGAATACAACTTATCGCAATATGGGGCCGGTTACTGCTTTTTCCAAATGAAGGATTACGATAATGCAGGAAATTGGTTCAGGAAATATGTAAATATTGAAACGACCGACAAAAAGAGATTGAGCGATGCCTATAACCGCATTGGCGATTGTTATTTTGTGCAGGAAGATTATGCTTCAGCCATTCCGTTCTACCAAAAGAGTATGGAATTAAGCGCATACGACGGCGATTATGCCAGCTACCAATTGGCACAGGCCTATGGCGTACAGCACCAATTTGATGATGAAGTTAAAACCTTAGAAGCTTTTATGGGTAAATATCCCAAGAGTAGTTATTATTCATCGGCTATGACGCAATTAGCCGGAGCTTACTTATCAGATAACCAACCGAAAAAATCTGCCGAGACCTATCAGCGCGTGGTAACCGATTATCCTTCCGGTCCTGCTACCAATCAAAGTCTCTTACAGTTGGGTATGATATATTACAACCAGGGAGATAATACACAGGCCTTAAATGCATGGAAGCAAGTAGCTGAAAAGGATAAAAACTCCAACGAGGGTAATGAAGCCTTATCACATATAAAGATGCTCTATGTTTCGGAAGGAGATGTGGGCACTATGCAAGAATACTTAGCTAAGTTGGGCGTTACTCTAGGCAGTTCAGCGCTTGATTCCGCTACCTTCTCCGTTATAAAATCAGAATATCTGAAAGAAGATTATACCCGCTTTTTGCCTGAAGCAACCAATTATTTGCAAAAGTTTCCTAATGGACTGTTTGCGGCTGAAACACATTTTTATTTGGCAGAATATTATTACAAGCAAAAGAATAATGATAGCGCTATTGTGAATTACCGCTATGTTCTGAAAGGTCCGAAAACATATTATACTGTTATATCGCTGGTAAGGGCTTCACAAATTGATTTTGCTAAGCAAAATTATACGGAGGCGCTTGGGTATTATAATGAGTTGGGCAACATGTTCCAAGATGAAACCCAAATGATTCTGGAGCGTGTAGGAAAAATGAGATGCTATAATTTCCTCAATAATGAGGATGGCCTCATCGGGGCTGCCGATACAGTAATTCAAACCCCGCAGATTACAGCCGATGTTCATGCAGAAGCATATTTCCTAAAGGCCAAAGCCCTTATGCAAAAGCAACAATCCGATTCGGCTATGGCTAATTTCAGCCGGGTTGTTAAAATGACCAAGAGCGAAATGGAGGGCGAGTCCAAATACAATATTGCAAGTATTCAATACAACAAAGGCGATTTTTCGGGTTCTGAAAAAACAGTATTTGATTTAGTGAACCAGGAGCCTTCTTATCCTGAGTGGATGGCGAAGGGCTTGGTGGTACTGGCCGATGATTATGTAGCCTTGAAAGATAACTTCCAGGCTAAGCATACACTTAATACGGTGATTGATAATGCCAGTGATACGGCAGTGGTTGGACAGGCAAAGCGCAAATTAAACACGATAATTCAATCGGAACAAAAAGCCATGCAACCTGCTAAACAAGATACGGTATTAATCATGCATTCGGATACTACGGGCATAAAACCAGGCAACAAATGAGATTCTACGCAAACAAACATAGTAGGCTTGGCCAGCTCGCATTTACTGCGATTGTAACGTTGTTTGCAAATTCAGGTATAGTGGCACAGCAAAAAGCTAAAGGAATGGATACCATACAGGTGAATGTAATTACCCGCTACAAGCCTACCATTCACGATGCTGTTAAAATTGATAGCAATCCTGCATCGGCTGATACAATGCACATTTCAAGAAAAGTTAAATATGACGTGGTAAATACCCAGTTCCCTACATCCTATACTCCTCCCCAGATTTCCGCATTACAAATAAAGGATGCTCCACCCGAACGCTTATTCCATTCCTTATTAGATGCCGGCGTAGGAAACTATAATACCTTGTATGCTGAATATTTCTTCAATAGCCTTCGTTCGAACAATATGGACTATGGATTTCATCTGAATCATCTTTCAGCCAGTTATAATACGAATGAATTAAACAGCGGATATGCATTCAATAATATAGATGCTTATGGAGAACGATTCTACAGTCAACATACATTAACTGCGCAATTGGGATTTCAAAACCACAGTTTAAATGATTATGGATATGGCATTAATCCGGATATATTTGGCACGTTCCGCCTATATCCCATACAAGAACGGTTTGATTATACGAATGGTTCTATCGAGTATGCCAGCAGTTATAAGGATTCATCACGCATAGGGCATGACATTAAGTTGAAGTATTACAACTTCAATGATATATATAATGCAACAGAAAATAACGCCAATGCTGATATGAAATTTTTTACCTATTTCAACCAGCAACGTATTGACCTGAGAATACAGAGCAATTATTTTTATAATGTTACTCCGCTTTCTAATCTGACCAATTGGAATGCCTTGTTCAATCCTTATTTTACAACTAACGAAACCCATTGGGATGCTCACTTAGGAGCGAATGTTTATTATAATACCATTGACCAGAAAATAAATATTTATCCTGATTTACTGGCCCGTTATCATATTGTACAGGATGTAGTTATGATTTATGCTGGAATTGACGGCAATGAAACATACAACAGTTATAAAGCTCTTTCAGATGTGAATCCATTTGTACAGGATACCATGAAATTAAATTATACCTATACCAAATACCATGTATTTGGTGGTATTGCCGGAAACATCACCAGGCTGTTGACATATAATATTTCTGTTGCACAATCAATGATAGATAATATGCCGCTCTTCATAACCGACACATTAGAGCCTATACGCAATCATTTTACGGTGGTGTATGATAATGTGAAGGTAACCAATGCACATGTGGATATTGATTATAAATGGAGAAATAAGCTGAGTGTTATACTCGCCGGAGATTATAATATATATACCCCTACCAACCAGTTGAAAGCATGGTATAATCCTGCATTGAAAATAAGCGCTACCGGAAAATATACACTCCAGGATAAATACATTTTTAAAGCAGAATTCTTTGTAGTTGGTTCTCAATATGCCCCTGAAATGACAGATGGCATTATGACCGCTAAAACACTTTCGGGGTACCCTGATCTTAACCTGGGAGTTGAGTATAAATACAATAAAGTATTTACAGCCTTCCTTAACCTTAACAACATTGCTAACGTAGCCTATTATACTTGGGATAACTACGAAATGGAGCGGTTTAACATCCTTATAGGGGTGCGACTCGGGTTCTAAAAACCTTATTGTATTGGTTTACTTTTTTTAACATTAGGGATGTGCTGATTTTTATACCTTTGCCCACCTATAATTATTGTATTTAATGGAATCTATTATAACAAAACATAAGGCTGCTGCTATTAAGGTTTCGGAGATGGCGGAGCATCTCACAGGCTCTGAAATATTGAAGATAGGAGCAGAGGTGAATGCGAAAATAAGGGACGGCCATAAAATTTCCAATTTTACGATTGGAGACTTCAATCCCGAAATATTTCCTATCCCTGCTGAACTGAAGGCTGATATTATAGATGCATACCAACATAATCAAACGAATTATCCGCCCGCTGACGGCATTTTGTCATTAAGACAAGCCGTCTCAAAATTTCTGAAAACCACATTGGCCTTGGATTATTCTGCATCTGATGAAATAATTATTGCCGGCGGTGCCAGGCCAATCATATATTCTGCATACAGGGCATTAGTTGATCCGGGAGATTATGTATTATATCCGCTTCCATCGTGGAACAATAACCACTATGTGCACCAGGTTGGAGCCCACCCGATTGAAATAGAAGCAAAGCCAGAAAAGAACTTTATGTTAACAGCGGATGACATCAAACCTCATATTGGCAAGGTGACTCTTATTTCCCTCTGTTCTCCACAAAATCCGACAGGCACTATGTTTACCCGCGAAGGATTGGAAGACATCTGTAACCTGATGATGGATGAAAATTATCGCCGCGGTCAAACAGGCGAAAAGCCCGTGTATCTATTGTATGACCAAATATATTGTCAACTTGCATTTGGTGAAGCAAAGCATTATAACCCTGTTTCCATACTTCCTGAAATACGTGATTACACGGTATTTGTTGATGGTATTTCGAAGTTTTTAGCAGCTACCGGTGTTCGTGTAGGATGGTCAATGGGTAACAAGAAAGTGATTGAGCGAATGAAATCAATTATTGGCCATGTTGGAGCCTGGGCTCCTAAAGCCGAACAAATTGCCGTGGCAAAATATTTAGAGAACATTCCCCTGGTTAATAATTTCCTGGAAGAATTCAAGGATGATATTTACCAACGATTAATGGGTTTTTATGAAGGATTCTCTGCGTTGAAAAAGGAAGGATTCAATGTAACTGCTATTAAGCCACAAGGTGCAATCTACCTTACCGTAAATTTTGATTTGTCGGGCAAGAAAACAGGTGATGGCACTATTTTGACCGATGGTGAAAGTATTATGCGTTATATACTCAATGAAGCAAGTGTGGCTGTTGTTCCGTTTTATGCATTCGGCGCATCCGAAAACTCGACATGGTTCAGGCTTTCAGTTGGAACCGCACAAATGACTGAAATTGCTGACGTTATTAACCGTTTACGAAAAGCCTTGCAACTACTGAAATAATGAATAAACATCATTACTGCATAATTATGGCAGGAGGCGTAGGCAGCCGCTTTTGGCCTATGAGCCGAACAACGCACCCCAAACAGTTCATCGATATTTTAGGGAAAGGTATTACCTTGATTCAAGAGACCTATCAGCGTTTGGCACCCTTAGTTCCTAAGGAAAACGTGTTTGTGGTAACCCACGAATCATATAAGGAGCTTATAAAAGAACAGATACCTGGTATTCCCGACGACAATATTATTTGTGAGCCTGCGCGTAAAAATACGGCCCCCTGTATTGCATATGCATCGTATAAAATTGCCATGAAAGACCCTAAGGCTTTAATAGTAGTATCTCCTTCCGACCATCTCATTAAGAAAGACAAGACTTTTGTAAAAGCTATAAAGGCTTGTTACGAAAAAGCAGCTTCGGAAGATTGCCTTATTACTATTGGTATTCGACCTTTATGGCCCGATACAGGCTATGGCTACATTCAATACAAGGAATCGCCTGTAAAAGAAAAAGACCCGAGAATTAAAAAGGTAAAAACATTTACCGAGAAGCCGGATCATGAAATGGCGCAATTCTTTCTTCAGAGCGGCGACTTTTTATGGAATTCCGGAATTTTCGTATGGAGCGTCAGTAGCATTATAAAGGCGCTGGAGGCCCATGCACCTGATATGGCTGAATTATTTAAAGAATGCCAGAAATACTATTATACCAACCAGGAGGCGAAGCATATCGAGAAAATATACAGCCACTGCAAAAACATTTCGATAGACTATGCCGTAATGGAGAAAGCTCCGAATGTATATGTACGTAGCTCTGCTATTGGATGGTCTGACTTAGGCACCTGGGGCTCCTTATACCAGCAATTAGGTAAAGACAAAGAGAAAAATGCCGTGGTGGGCAAAAATGTGCTTTTATTCCAATCGAAGAAATGTATTGTACATGTTCCTAAAAACAAGCTAGTGGTTATTGAAGGGCTTGAAGACTATATTGTAGTTGAATCATCAGATATATTGCTGATATGTAAAAAACAGGACGAGCAACAGATTCGCAATTTTGTGAATGAAGTGAAAGCGCAAAAAGGCGAAAAGTTTATCTAGGGCAGCTTAATTTTCAGCAGTTCGTTAAATAATGTATTTTTGGGGAGTGAATACCTCAAATATAAAATCTTCTCGTATTCAATCCATCGATGCCTTACGCGGGCTAGTGATGATTATTATGGCATTAGACCATACAAGGGACTTTTTTCACTATGATGCCTTTCTTCACGATCCTTTAAACCTGCTTTATTCTCCCGCCGATCTGTTCCTCACCCGTTGGATAACCCATTTTTGTGCCCCCACTTTTATTTTTCTAACAGGGGTATCGGCCTATTTATACGGATTGAAGCATACGAAGAATGAATTAAGTAAATTTCTTTTCACCCGCGGGCTTTGGCTAGTTTTCCTGGAGATTACTTTTATAGCTTTTGCCTGGTTCTTCAGCTTTAATTTTACACACCCTACACTTATGGTGATATGGGCTATCGGTGTTAGTATGATTTTTCTTGCTTTGATGTGCAGACTGCCTTATAGGGTAATTCTAGCTGCAGGGTTGGCTATTGTTTTTTTGCATAACCTCACCGAAAATGTTCATTTTGCCGAGGGCACTTTTATAAACGATATATGGCTTGTGCTCCATGTTCAGGGACAAATACCTGTCTCTTCGGGGATGAAGATATTTATATTCTACCCGGTGCTTCCCTATTTCGGACTAATTTGCCTTGGCTATGCTTTTGGTAAGCTTTTTAGTCCTGAAACAGATGCCATTAAAAGAAAAAGGGCTTTATTCTGGATAGGGACTGTTTCAGTTATACTATTTATCGTGGTAAGATATTTAAATACTTATGGGGATCCCCATCCCTGGCAATATCAAATAGCGACACGTTACACTGTTCTTTCGTTTATTAATTGCAATAAGTATCCTGTTTCTTTACTGTTTGCCCTTATGACATTGGGGCCTTCTATATTGTTTTTGTATGTTTTTGACGGCATACAGAATAAGTTTACAGGGTTTCTTACTGTTATCGGAAAAGTGCCTATGTTTTATTACATTGTCCATATTTATTTGATTCATACGATAGCCTCTATAACAGAAAATCCCGGTCGAACTCCCTTTCATGTAGCCGGCCGCTTCCATCTTTGGACAGTATATCTTATATGGATAAGCGTGGTACTGGTATTGTATTTTCCCTGTAAATGGTATGGGAAATATAAATCAACACATCCTGAAAAGTGGTGGTTGAGTTATATTTAGGAAGGTAAAATAAGGAGGATAAAGTGTGGATGCATTTCGGCGGAGGCGCCTTCCCCTGAACGGCTACCCCCGCGTACATGCATATAGCTAATTAACCACACATCAAGAACATTTTTCAAACACATGCAGTAAAAACATTAATACTGCATTATTGATGTATAGTTGATTAGACGATGACTGTTTTGCTAACCTTCGCAAAAAATAAAGAAATTTTTAGTGCACCCTTTTTGCAGCAATACCGGCATTTCATTCAACCATAATAATAGGGTAATGTTGCCGTAAAATAGCTTGTTTAGTTTTGAAAAGATAGGAAGTGAATAGAATTATGCTATATTCGCTTAGTAAATTAATAACAACTAACGCCTTAACAAAATGGAAAAACACGAAAACAGCTTAAACTGGTTTGAAATACCTGCAACAGATATTTCAAGAGCACAAAAATTTTATGAAACTATTTTTGGTATTAAGATGGATGCTATGCCTGAAATGATGGGTATGAAAATGGCAAGCTTCCCGTCTGAAATGGGTAATGGAAAGGTTGCAGGAGCTGTTGCTCAGAGCCCCAACCATAAACCCGGCATGGATGGAGCTGTTGTTTACCTCAACGCAAACCCTAGCATTGATGCTGTTATTGGTAAAATAGAGCAGGCAGGTGGTAAAATGATAATGCCTAAAATGCAAATTAGCCCTGAAATTGGTTATATGGCATTCTTTACCGATTCAGAAGGTAACCGTGTAGGCTTACACGCTCAAAACTAAGAACACCCTTATTTATTTTCGAACCATTCTTTGGAGGTGCGGTAAACCGTACCTCTGAAGAATGCTACGGTATTATTGTCCTTTGTGATGATGACATCATAAATTCCAATTTTATTGGTGAGACTTATTTCATTGGCTATTGCTAGGATTATATCTCCCTCTTGCAGCGAGACTGTATGTGATATGGAAGTCTCTATTGAAAGGCTTTTCCTGCCATGGGAGTTAGATGCAAATGCCAGCGCGCTATCAGCAAGTGAAAAGGCAATTCCACCATGTGCAATGGAAAAACCGTTTAGCATTTCCCGCCTTATCTGCATTTTTAACACGCAATGGCCGGGTTCCACTTTTACCCTTTCTATCCCTAACCATTGGCTAAAATGGTCATTGGTAAACATAGTATCTACCACTTTTTCAGCTAATGCTTTTTTATTTTCCATAATTCAGATTAACACTTTTCAATATACGCACCTTGCGTTTTAACACTGTAGCAGTGCAAATGTAGTTGTTCGCATTCGGCTTCCCAATTTTTCAATTTATAATCGGGTACTGACGAATCAAATATAATAGTTTCAACATTAAAAACGTTTTGCAGGTTCTGCATATCAAGGTTATATCCGTTTGAAATAATAATTGAATGCAGTACTATCTTATTCTCAAGCAATGGTACGTCACTATTTTGCCTGATAAGTACAATTTTATAATTATCAAACTGGATAAATTGGTTTTGTATCATTATTCTTCCTGAAAGCATTATGGCATTCGTATCTCTTTTAATAGGGTAATTATTTTTTAGGCCCAGCTTCCACCAATTATATTGTATGTGCCAGGCTATGTCGCTTGAGTCGACTGTAGTGAAAGGCATCACACAATGCTCACCTGAAATAAAGGTGATGGCAGATTTTCCGGGAACATCATAAACAGCTAGCATTTGCTGGTTTAAATGAATGGTTTTTTCTGTGGCACGAATGCCAATAAATAATGCCAATACACATAACCCTGCAATCAGGTACTGATTTTTTCGAAGAAAGAAAAAACCGGTAATGAGTGATAGAACCAAAAATAATAAAATGGCTTCCAAAGAAGAAATACTGATTCCTTTTAGCGTTGAGTAGGGGAGATGTGAAATCTCGTAAACAATCATATGGATTAGGAACAGGCACTTTTTTAGAATCCATGAAACAGCAGTAGAAATAATGGGTACTGGTGAAGTGATGAAGAATAAGATTCCGGTATAAATAACCAAAGCGAGCAATGGAACAACCAATAGATTGCTGATAATAAAATAATTAGGAAACTGGTGAAAGTATTGTAATGACAATGGTAACACGGCTACCTGTGCTGAAACGGATACGCAAACAATTTCCCATATTTTACTGAGTAATATATGTTTAGGAGTAAAGAGTGATAGAAGGGGTTCGTAAAGAATAATTATTCCTGATACAGCCAGGTAAGAGAGCTGAAAGCCTGTGTCGGCAATAGAAAATGGAGAAAACAGCAGGATTAAGAAAGCTGAAATGGCAAGTGTGTTTAGCGGGTGATTATGTTTATCATAGAAACGCCCGACAGTTAAAAAACTGAACATAACGGTGGCTCTTAATACTGGGATTGCTAATCCGGTGAAAATGGCATAAAGCCAAAGTAGAAGTAGGATAACTATCATGCTCATTGCCTTGCTGTATCTGAATTTGGATGGAAAAACAATGATATAGTTAAGAAGAAGAAATAAGATGCCAACATGCAGACCGGCAACGCATATAACATGAACTACTCCGCTATCAATAAAGTTCTGTGTATCTGATTGCGAAAGCTCATCGCGATAGCCCAGAAGAATGGCGGATGCAATATCGGCTTCTGTTCCTCCAATTTTTTGTTGTAAAAGCTGAGTAAGCTTTTTGCGGTTGTTATTGGCAAAACACAGTAGTTTGTTTGAACCGGTTGTAGAGAGGAGTGAATAATTGTTTGGCGATACATGGCAGTAATAATTGATTCCACGTGTTTGCAGAAAACCTTTGTAGTTGAATTCATCAGGGTTTGTGGGTGCTTCAATTGCCTTTAGTTGAGAATAAATAAGTAATACATTGCCATATTGTATCTTTTCTGAAGCAGAATCTTTATGAAAATAAAACAATGCTTCGCCTATAGTTTTTTGCTGTTTCCCGTTTTTAATGATGCCTATAATCTCCCCAGTTGCTTTGTAGGTTTTCTCTTTTTCCTGCGGAATAGAAGTAATGGAGACAACCAAAGTATCCTTGGCTTCTCCTGTTAAATTACCCGCATATAACTTATTTTCCGATGGCGTGCGAAGTAATATGACAGCGTATCCGGTCGTGAACATAAATAGGGCAAGTAAGGCGCCATAAACCCATCGCCGGGAATAGGAAGCTTTATTTTTTTGTGAATTCCATAAAATGAGAAAGAGTAGTAACACTGCTGGGCCATATAAAAACAGGTGATGTGAAGGATAATATAGTTCGGTTATTGTGCCCGCTGCAAAGGCAATTACAATTCGAAGAAACGGTATTTGGTCGAGTTTTACCGTCATAATTCACATTAATATGCCTGCAAAGGCAATGCAGAATAGTTAGTCACCTGTATTCCCTGGTAGTAAAAGTTCAATATTTGTAAATAGGTATATCCAAGCTGACCCATGCGCATGGCGCCTTCCTGGCAAAAGCCCACCCGGTGCCCATTCCCTCTGCCTCTAAGTGTTATTACATTATCTTTTTTTATCACTTTAAAGTAAGTAGAGTGCAGGTTCAAATCCATACGTATATCCTTGAGCGGAATTAAGTAGCCTTTGTCGTAAAGGTACACTCTTTTTTCCTCGGGTATCGAGTCCCAGTAAGCCTCGCCTCGAGTGTCTGTTTTTGTTAAGGCAGATTCTTTTTTATCCAGGTAATTGTTCCAGTCTGGCAGGGTAAAAAGCTTTTCCCAACGTGCATGCAACTGATTCATGCAAAATGTATCTTTTACTGCATGCAGATATGAGAAGCGTCTACCCCACACATCTTCGGAATTGAGTGTATATCCCCCACAGTTAGAGAAGTAAGCCGCATCAATCAGGTGTTTTAAGCTGTCAGCAATCACCAGGCCTTTTGTGCTTTCTACGGCCTCTGTAATTGCAGGAATATCTCCCATTCCTTTATATACCTGGCAATGCACAGCATCGCATAATTCATAATATTCTCCCAGATGCTTCGCCAAGTTATTGAGGGCATATGTACGGCAGATGATGGCTTGCGCCTTATAGAATTCTGTAGATTTATTATATCCACCTTCGCATTCCACAACGCCTGCAATATAGTGCTCTAATTCTACCATGTTAATCATCTTCAGGTATCCTCCTGTATTAGATATCTGGATATTATCATTATAGAGTCGTATGGTCCTTTCAAGAGATATTTTTATATTAAAACTGCAATCGGGTCTGCATTCCTTTAATTGGATAGAATTGAATTTACCAAGTTCTCCTTTAAGGCTTCTCAATACAAGTAAGCTGTCTTTGTCCTTTATCTCGAATACATTGGCAGTTGTTATGGTATCGATTAACTTACCATCTGCAATTAGCAGGTAGCTACCAGATTGAGGTGCCAGTAATATGTTTTTTATGCTATCTGATTCATAAATACGCACACTTATATTGATAGAAAACAGGTAAAAAGGCAGTAGAATAAAAAGCACCGGTAACAACAGCTTTTTCATACAGATATATGTCCCGGTTTAGTAGTGTGAAGAAACTCCGAAATTGATTTTGCTGCTCTTCCAGAAGCGCCGGGTCCGCCTAATTTCTCATCCATAGAGCGGTAGTCGCTTAATATCTTTTCCCGGTATGACGGATCCTCCATCAATTTTTTTAATTCTTCCGAAAGATTTTCCACCGTTAAATCATGTTGTATAAGCTCTTTCACCACCTCTTTTTCCATAACCAAATTAACTATACCAATATATTTCAATTTTTTTCCAATCAGTTGTTTGGCTAAATGATAGGATATGGTTCCAGTAAGGCCTTTGGCGCGATAACAAATAACTTCGGGAACATTCCATAAGGCTGTTTCCATGGTTGCTGTACCCGATGTAACCAACGCTGCTGAGGAGTGGGAAAGCAATTCGTATGTTTTGCCGTATACAATACTGATGTTGGAATGATGCAAATAATGTTGATACCATTCTTTATGGGCAGATGGGGCTCCGGCAATAATAAACTGCCATTTTGGAAAACGTAACGCCGTTTCACTCATTACAGGAAGCATGTTTTCAATTTCCTGGTGGCGGCTTCCGGGAAGCAAGGCTATAATTGGTGTATCTGGTAAGCTATTTTCTTTTCGGAAATCGGTTAGAGAAGAGTAGGGGGAGTTAGTAATAGCGTCCAACAGTGGGTGCCCTACAAATTCTACATCGTAGTTGTATTTTTTGTAGAAATCCTTTTCAAAAGGGAATATGACCAGCATTTTATCCACTACTTCTTTTATCAAATGTACCCGCGACGATTTCCATGCCCAGACCTGGGGGGAAATATAATACACTACTTTCAGTCCAGCTTTTTTGGCGAATTTTGCAATTCGCAGGTTAAAGCCCGGGTAATCTACAAGGATAAGAACATCGGGTTTAAAGGCAAGTATGTCACTTTTGCAAAAGTTAATATTTTTAAGTATTTCAGGAAGGTGTTGTATAACCTCGGCAAAGCCCATAAAGGCAAGGTCGCGGTAATGTTTTACAAGGTGAACGCCCTGCTGCTGCATCATATCTCCGCCCCAGCCTCGTATTTCTGCAGCGGTGTCATTTAGCTTCAGGTTTTTAACAAGATTGGAGGCATGAAGGTCGCCGGATGCTTCACCGGCAATAATGTAGTATTTCATGCTTAAATCAGTTTCATAATACAGACATAAATGGCAAACACAAAAGTGGCTTGTAATACTCCCCTGGCTGATCTGTCGCGGTCAGTCCATATAAATATGAAAAATACCAACAAGTTAGGAACTACACATAAGCTCAGTATGGGAATAAAAGTTCCGCCATCATACAGGTAGCGGATAAAGGCCGGAAAATACATTCCCCTATAACGAATAAGATAATACAGAAGAAATGCGATTATAGGTACGAACAACCCTGTTATGGTGCCCAAGGCAACCGAGTCATATTTGTCGTCTATTCTGTACTTCACGCTTTTTTCATCAGCTTTTAACTGAATTGCAAAAATACAAGAAAACTTGGGCTTCCGTGCTATTAAAGTTTTTAAGACCTTTGTACGTCTATAAACCAATGCGTAAAATAATGGCACTAGACAGTAAGGTAGTTTTCGGATTCACAATATTCTTCCTGGTGCTATTCCTGATTGATTTGTATGTATTCAGAGGAGTTAAGACTATTTTTTCTACCTCATCATTCCCGGTAAAGCGAACTGCCACATGGCTCTATTGGGTAGTTAACCTGGCATTTATAGCTTGCGTTATATATACTATCTCAACTGTTTCGTTTTCTGCCAGGCACACGTCGTTTATTGTTCAATTTGTAGCTGCTGCCTTTGTGCTTTTGTATGTACCTAAGCTTATATTTTCACTTTTTCTCCTGGGCGAAGATGTGTATCGGCTTCTCAGGGCAATGGGAGTAGGGGTATATAAGTTTGCGTCAAAGACTGATTCTCCTATTGAATTTTTTGAATCGAGGAGACGCTTTATCAGCCAGTTTGCCACGGTTGTTGCAGGCATTCCTTTCGTTTCGATTATATATGGAGTTATTAAGGGAAAATATAATTTTAAAATACACCGGGTTGAAGTAGCTTTTGAAAACTTGCCTAAGGAATTTGACGGATTTAAAATTACCCAAATATCCGATATTCATTCAGGTAGTTTCGATAACCCGGAACCGGTGAAACATGCGGTGAATTTGGTTAATCAACAAGGCTCTGATGTTATTTTCTTTACCGGCGACTTGGTAAATAATATTTCCGATGAAATGGACCCATGGGTAGACGTATTCAAAGTGCTGAAGGCTCCTATGGGCGTATATTCCATTTTTGGCAATCATGATTATGGCGATTATGCACGCTGGTATAACGAAGAACAAAAAAAAGCCAACCTGCAAAAACTGGTAGATATACACGGGCGGCTGGGTTTCCATTTAATGCGCAATGAAAATCTGAAACTTCAACGCAACGGTGAATATATTGATTTGATTGGTGTTGAAAATTGGGGTAAAGGTGGCTTCAGTAAATATGGCGACCTGGATAAGGCTTTAGTTGGAACAAACCCCGATTCTTTTAAAATATTATTATCGCACGACCCTTCGCACTGGGAGGAAAAAGTGATGAATGTAACCGACAAGCATATCCCACTCACTTTTGCAGGGCACACGCATGGTATGCAGTTTGGCATTGAAGTACCCGGCATTAAATTTTCGCCCATACAGTTCCGTTATAAAAGATGGGGCGGTTTGTATGAAGAAAATAACCGCTACCTCTATGTAAACCGGGGATTAGGATTTATTGGATTCCCGGGCAGGGTAGGCATTTGGCCTGAAATTACCGTATTCACCCTGCGCTGTTCGTAAGCGATTTATCTTTTTTGCTGAATAGTTTAACGTATCCGTATGCTGCAGCTACGCAAATAAACGGTATTACGGGTAGCTTGTAACGGTAGCTCCCTAATACCCCCGCAATAGCCCATAAGTACCCTACAGTCAATACGAGCAGAATAATAAACATGAATTGCTTATCTATATAAAGTTTCATTATTCCATAAGCAGTTCCCCCATACTCAACGAGCATAATGAGCAGAATTAATATGCCTAACAGGGTCTCTCTTTTATCTTTTTTAAAGTTTGACAATACACGCTGCGAGTTCATTACTGCAAATTGCTGAGAATCGTCCTTATCATTTGCCCAGCCCAATGTTCTTGCAAGGCTATGATTGCCAATTGAAAGATACATGTTTCTCCCACCTTCCAGGTGACTGATGAAGAAGGGTAATTTGTGAGATGATATATATGAAATAGCAAGTTGTTTGTAGATTGCAGATTGGTTAAAAATATCTTTCTCAGTTTTAAATCCTGCCGAGTCAGCCTCCCGTTGAAACTTTACCCTGATGGAGTCAAGATTATTGTGCGATACCCTTTGTTCGGAAAGACTTGAATAGTAGAAGAGGAGGTCGTTGCCTCCTTGGGTAGTCATTTGCCAGTGGCCGTAATCTACGCGATTGCGGATAAGCCATATTGAAGTAATGCCTCCACATAGCAAGGCAAAGAGAAGAACCATTTTGATGCTCCATACCTTGGGCTGAGCGGAAAAGAAAAGAATGATTATCAATAACACACCCGGATATAACAAAACAATGGGCTTCGTTAAACAAGCCAATCCTGATAAAATGCCTCCATAGGCAAAATGTTGCCAGCGGTAATTTTTCATTCCTTTGAGGAAATGATAAACAGCAGGCAGAAAGAATATGAGGAGCAAGGTATCCGTAAGCAATTCATTGGCTACAAAAATGGAATGAATGTCTATAGCAACAAGAAGAGTGGATAATTTTGCGATCGCTTCATTATTAAAGAGCAGGAGAGCTATTTTAAAACAAAAGATAAGGATGATACTACTTAACAGAATTTGGACCAATATCGCCATAAAAGGCTTTATTCCGAAAATAAAGTAAATAGCTGCCATGAATAATGGATAGCCCGGTTCCCTATAGCTGTCGGGATGAAGAAAAAGATACCCGGTAAGTCTGTAATCGGAAAAATGAGCCGGAGTAATGGTATCAACGGGCGATGAAAAAGTATGATATTTCAATAAGTTTTCGGCTATTGCTTCATATTGCCATGAATCACTCACTACAATCCTGTTTTTTTCTACATTTTTATTCCAGGGAGATATATAGCAAAACAAGGCCAGTTTTAATAAAAGACCCAGCAAAACAATACGGGTGAGTGATATTCTTGAAATTATTTTTAGCATAAGGCAAAAGTAACTAAAAGCTCTTTTAACAGTAAACGGTAGATAAAAAACCTAATTTTGGACAAAAATAAAAATCATGTACAAAGCAACCGTAACCTTAGGTCCTGTAGATTTTGGAATGAAAGCGGTAGTAGGAAACCACACCGTAATAATTGATGAACCTGTTAGCAATGGAGGCCAGGATACCGGTCCCAGCCCAAATGAATATGTATGCGTTGCACTTGCCTCATGCACCACAGCCACTGTTAAAATGTATGCTAACCGCAAGCAATGGAAAATAGATTCAATGCAAGTAGAGGTTGAAAAAGAAACTACCCCCGATGGAAAAAACGTTTACAAACGAACCCTACATATAAAGGGGAATTTAGATGATGACCAATTGAACCGCTTAATGCAAATAGCTAACGTCTGTCCTGTGCATAAAATATTGACACAAGCAAATACAGTTGAAACGATTTTAGCAAACTAATCTGGGGGTATTATTCCCTTAAATCTTCAACTTCTATACCAGGGTAGTTTTTTGGATTAAAGACAAAAGCGTCGTCGGCAAACGGAGTGTTCGCAGAAAATTTGCTCACTACAACAGCCTGCATGGTTCCATCTTTCATCAGGAAGGAAATTTTAGCTACCTGGTTTTTTACTTTGTCAATAAATAACCGAATGGTATGGTACTTTTCCTTTTCCGGGTGTTTGGGATACAACTCAATACATTCGCATAAAACGGAATTTACTTTTTCTTCGTCGATAAAATGGCTCTTAAAGCCTTTTTCATAAAAATTAAATAGAGTAGCCGGAGATAAGCTTCCCTTATCGCTGGTAGGGTCTACTTTATTAATTTGTACTTCGTTGGCATCCTTCAGGTAAGTCCATGTATTTACACTGTCGCAGAATACCATCTGGTTTTTTATATCGTATTTATATTTTGAGCCTTTCACCCACAGTATGCCTTTTTGTGAATCGCCCGGTTTCCTGTCTGTACCATATTGGGTAATGGTGAATTCCGCATAAATGGTTTTATCGATTTTTGTTTTTTTGTCAAGCGCCTGTAAAATACTAACCGCCTTAGTATCGACGGTTTCGGCAGGCTGCGCCGACACCATAATGGTCAGCATG
>JABDCH010000008.1 GCA_013288205.1 Bacteroidota bacterium
ATAAGCAGTAGATGATATGTTTTTGCTTTTGGAAGCCCAATCCTCACTACAATCGTATTTTTCCCCGAGGCCGCATCGGTTTGAATATCGCGCATATTATTAACATTCAATACACCTGTACTCAATAAACCTAAGGCAGCAGCAGGCAATAAAATAGCCGGATAAAAATGATGTGCATGTAAATAAAACGGACCTCCTACCCCAACTAATCCGAAGAAAATAAAAACAGCCACATCTCCCAGCCCTGAATATCCATAGGGATTTTTACCCATAGTATATTTTATGGCAGCCGCTATGCAGGCAAGGCCGATAATAAAAAACAGAATAAAAACGCCTGTTCCATTTATAGATTGATCCAAAAGAAACGAACCGGAGATTAAAGTCAGTATGGCAGTAAAAATAATAGCATTCCGCATTGCGCCAATAGTAATTGTTCCACTCTGCAAGGCTCTTTGTGGACCTACTCTTTCTTCGTTATCAGCACCGGTTTTATAATCGCCAAAATCGTTAGCAAGATTAGATAGTATTTGTAAAAGGATTGCTGTCAATGCCGTCAATAGGCAAGTTTGCAAACTAAAAACCCTGAAACCTGCCGCTAGGAAACTTCCCATACCTGTACATGCCAGGGCCAATGGAAGTGTTCTTAACCGCAACGAAACAACCCATGCACGGGCTTTACTCATACCTTATGGGAATTTAGGAAATTTACTAAAATCAGGCTCCCTCTTTTCTATAAAGGCGTTCTTACCTTCTTTCGCTTCATCGGAAAGATAATACAGCAGCGTTGCATTGCCTGCCAATTCCTGTAAACCTGCCTGTCCATCTAATTCTGCATTGAATGAAGATTTCAGCATACGTATGGCAAGCGGGCTTTTCTGCATAATTTTATTACACCACTCCACGGTTGTATCTTCTAATTTTTCAAGAGGCACCACTTTATTTACCAGTCCCATATCTAATGCTTCTTGTGCATCGTATTGGTCGCAAAGAAACCAAATTTCCCGAGCCTTTTTCTGTCCTACAATACGAGCTAGGTAGGAAGCGCCAAAGCCTCCATCAAAGCTGCCCACTTTGGGGCCTGTTTGTCCGAAACGGGCATTTTCAGCAGCGATAGTCAAATCGCAAACTACGTGCAATACATGGCCTCCGCCTATTGCCCAGCCCGCCACCATAGCAATAACAGGCTTGGGTATGGAACGTATCAGCTTTTGTAAATCCAATACATTTAAACGAGGGACTTTATCGCTCCCCACATATCCTCCATGCCCACGAACGCTTTGGTCTCCGCCGGAACAAAAAGCTTTTCCGCCTTCGCCAGTAAGGATTATCACACCAATATCGGTGCGCTCCCTACACAGATACATAGCATCTATCATCTCCTCCACCGTAAGCGGAGTGAAGGCATTATGCACTTCCGGGCGGTTAATACTGATTTTTGCAATACCATTGTGGAAAGTAAAAAGAATCTCCTTGTATTCCTTTATCGTTTCCCATTTTCTATTTTCCATTTTTATTTTTTAATAAGTTAAAATATTCTGCCCACATATTTGCATTTTCTTCATTGGGCGTAAATACCTCCAACACGGCTGGTTTTCCTTTATGATCGGCATATAATTTATTGAGGGCTTGTTCTAATTCATCTTCATTTTTAGCAGAGTAGTACGGAATATTATGTGCCTTAACTAATTCCTCTGCCTTCATAGAATGCTTTGCCTCAAAATACTTTTCAAGCAAGGGTGTATCTTTTGAATCAATCAAACGGAATATCCCTCCTCCCCTATTATTTATTATTATCATCCTGAAATTGTCACAAAGATATTTATTCCACAAGGCATTGGAATCGTAAAAAAAGGCTAAATCGCCTGTTATAAGAGTCGTCACCTTATCTGTAGCATAAGCCGAACCCACGGCAGTACTGGTTATTCCATCAATACCACTTACTCCACGATTACAGTAATAATGAATGCCATTTTTAGAATCAGTCTCAAACAAATTGGCATAACGGATAGGGGAACTATTACCTAGATGTACATCGGAATTTTGTGGGATATGCTTCATGATCATATCCATTGTTTTCATATCCGTAAATGCAGCCTGTTTGCAATAAATTTCTAATTCTTTGTATGCTTTAGCGGAAGCATTATGCCAATGTTCAGCATAGTTACCTATAGTATCATGATGCTGTCTCGAAAGTAAGTCAAACAAGTATTTCTCATCTACCGCCAACACGTGTGTCAACGCCTGAAAAGTATCGGTATGTGCTGTCGAAACCGAAATATGCCAATGTTGTGAAGGCTTATACTTACGGAGATACATTTTCAGTTTCTTGCTGGTGACAGGTCCACCAAGACTAATCAGCAGTCCAGGATGAAACTCTTTCTTATCTTCTTCATTTAAAGTATCAAGTACCGCATCAATATTACCGATGAACTTATCACTTTGCATATTTGATGTAGTCTCCGTAATTATAACTACCGATTGATTTGCTGCCAGTTTATCCAATAAATTAGTCAGTTCTTTATCGGGTTTATGGAGGCCAACAATAACCATCATTTTCTTTGAATCGCCCCAAGTCGCAAGCATCTTCCTTTCCAGTTCGGTTGTTAATCGCCTTTGAATATTCGGGATATTAATAATCTTATATGCCATCTCCACCTTCTCCACTTCTTTATAGAGCGGTTCTCTAAAAGGGACATTAATATGTACTGGGCCTTCATTACCAGATTCGGTAGCCACATTGAAAGCTTCGGAAATTAATCGTTGGGCATACCAGGCATCATCTGTATCATTTGCGTCGACAGGCAAATTGTAAGAACCTTTGCAATAATTGGAAAATATACTTTGTTGCCTTATGGTTTGGCCATCATCCTGGTCAATCCATTCAGGGGGCCTATCTGCTGTAATAACTATCAACGGAATCTTTTGATAAAATGCTTCTACTACAGCAGGAGCATAATTCAACACCGCAGAACCCGAAGTACAAATTACAGCCACAGGCAAATTGGTTTGTTGGGCAATACCGAGTGCAAAAAAAGCTGCACTGCGTTCATCAATTACAGAAAGACATTCTATTTCCTTTTGAGCATCGAAAGCAATAACCAATGGGGCATTCCTAGAACCGGAAGAAATCACTACATGTCGCATACCCTTTTCCGCTGCAATAGCGGAAAGCATGGAAGCCGTTGGTTTATCAGTTGTCTTGTTAGATTTACTCATTTGACTTTACTCGAATGCAAATAACAATGTTTTTGATTTCAATTCCGTTTCATCCCACTCTTTTTCGGGTATAGAATCCTTTGTTATTCCGCCACCAATATACAAGTTTACCTTATCACGGAATAATTCGGCGCAACGCAAATTGACAAATAAATTGGTTTGTCCATCGATATTGCATGGCCCTAAGAAGCCTGTATAATACTTCCTGGCGTAGTTTTCAGTTTGGGCAATAAATTGTTTTGCAGTATCCCTTGGGATGCCACACACGGCAGGGGTTGGATGCAAAACAGAAACCAATTCCCACATATCGGTCGTTAATTCGGCTGAAAAAGAAGTTTTAAGATGCCTCACATTACCTGCGACGACTTCATCAGGTCCTGAAAGAACAATGTTCTTACATCTCTTGTCTAAAATTCCATGAATATAGTCTGTTACAATCTGTTGCTCTATTTTCTCTTTTTCTCCCCATATTTCATCATTATCCAAAGACTTAGTCCCTGCCAAAGAAACAGTGTTCACTTTATTATCTTTAACAGATAACAATAGCTCAGGCGTAGTAGTTATCCATAATACTTCTCCAGGAATGTATACTAACGAGATAAAAGCACTAGGGTATTTAACACAAAGCTTGTGAAATATCTTTAACGGGTTTCCCGAACTATTGTTAATAGTCTTCTTCCTTGAAAGAACAACTTTCTGCATAGTTCCCGAGCGAATCTCACTTACTGCATCCGCCACATTCTTACAATACACTTCCTTGGTTTTTAGATAGCTGTCTGTATCCTGAAAATCTTTTATATCCCAATCAGTATCCTGTGAGGCGAGGTTAGCTATTTCTTCGAGTGTAATCTTCCTGACAGTATCAGCCTGCATAAAATGCGCTTTAGCAGAACTGTCAGGAGTAAATGGATATAAGATAAAACCTGGCGAATCGGAGATTGTGCCCAAGGATTTTATCTCTCGACTCTTAGACTCAGACTTCAAAGCCCAAGCCTCACTGGGCATTCGGTAATAAACAAAGGGCAAATTACTTTTGTCCACTTAAGTCCCAGAATATTTAAAAACAATACTTATTTTCCGAAAGCATTTTGTTGGCTATTCTTCTGCGGGCTTCTTTTGTATTGAATGGATCTGTTTTGGTGAAGCGTTTCAGCCCGGAAAGCATAATTCGTTGTTCATCTCCTTCGGCAAATGCATAAATGGCATCTCTGCCTGATTTATTTAATCTTTCTGCAGAATCACTTAACCAGGTACGAAGAATATCCAATTGCAAAGCGGATTCCTGTTCACCTTTCGTATTAGCCAACTTTTCTGCCCTGAGTAATAAGGATTCACCCACATATATCTCTATTAACATATCGGCAATATTCATTACTATTTCCTGTTCGTTTTGCAGTTGAGTCATCAGCTTACGGACAGCCGCACCGGCCACCATTAAAGCGGCCTTTTTGAAGTTTCGCAAATAGCCTTTTTCTTTTGCAAATAACGCATCATCTTCAGAACCCATATCAGGGATAGACATAAGCTCTTCGGCTACTTTTTGAGCAGGCCCCATTAGGTCTAATTCACCTTTTAGAGCACGCTTAACCATCATATCAAGAATCAACATCCGGTTGATTTCATTCGTTCCTTCAAATATCCGGTTGATACGGGAATCACGATAAGCACGCTCCATCGGGCCTTCGGCAGAATAACCCATACCACCATAAATCTGTACGCCTTCATCTACGATATAATCGAGGGCTTCTGAGCCAAATATCTTCATAATAGCTGCTTCTACTGCAAATTGTTCTGTTCCTTTAAGCACCGCCTGTGTTTTATCCATACCCGATTCAGCAAGGCCAGCTATAGCATCTTCGATGTTACGGGTAGCGCGATACAAAGCAGTTTCACAAGCGTATGCCAGGATTGCCTGTTCGCCTAATTTATGTTGAATTGCTCCGTATGTACCGATAGGATGACCAAACTGGTTACGCTGGTTGGCATACTCCACCGCATGTGTAATAATCACTTTAGAACCACCCAAGGCAGCTGCCGCGAGCTTTATGCGACCTACATTTAAAATGTTAACAGCAATCTTAAACCCATGTCCCCGTTCTGATAAAAGGTTTTCGACCGGCACTTTGCAATCATTGAAGAATATCTGGCGTGTAGAGCTTCCTTTTATGCCCATTTTGTGTTCTTCAGGGTTCAAAGTAATTCCCCCAAATACTTTTTCCACAATAAATGCACTCAGATTCTTATCATCATCTATCTTAGCAAATACAATAAATATATCAGCAAAGCCGGCATTGGTTATCCACATTTTTTGTCCGTTAATCAGGTAATGCTTACTGTCTGTATCTAATTTTGCATGTGTTTTCCCTGAATTAGCATCAGAGCCTGCCCCCGGCTCAGTAAGGCAATAGGAAGCCTTCCAGTCACCCGATGCAAGTTTGGGTAAGTATTTCTTTTTCTGTTCTTCATTTCCATAATATAAAATAGGCAGCGTTCCAATTCCTGTATGTGCGGCAACCGTTACCGCAAATGAATTACCTGCGCCAACACTTTCAGTAGAAAGCATACCCGTAACAAAATCTTTCTCAAACCCTCCGTATTGCTCCGGTATATTTAACCCCAGGATGCCCAATTCGGCAGCTTTTTCAAGGATTTTAACCATCAGACCTTCTTCTTTATCATCCAACCGGTCTAATACAGGCCAAACTTCCTGCGCAATAAAATCGTGACAGCTTTGGGCTATCATTTTTTGTTCTTCGGTAAAATCTTCGGGAGTAAATATATCCTGCCACGAAGATTCTTTTACTATAAATTCTCCACCTTTTAGGGTTGTTTTAATGTTCATTTCCATAATGATTTTTAAAAACTTCGATTAATGACTCTTCCATTTCTATACAAAAGTAGCGTATTTTACCATCTATTAGCAGTTAAAAATTAGCATTTACATGCGCAACTACGTTGGAGCCATAACCCTCCATATGAAAGACTCGTATGGTATACATATCTATCTTTAAATGTTGTTTTTTATTATTCCACAAATAACATACAAACCTGTGAATCTTAGCTGGAAGAGGCCCGGTTTCAATTGTCAAATCACTGCTTTTATCCAGCCAATTATATCGAACCCAATTCAAGGGTATTCGTTTGTAATAAGCTTCCTGTCCTTCCGTACTATCAATATCTAATACTATCCAAGCACGTGAAGGCATATCACCCTCCCTAATCTTAAACTTAAACTCCACCAGCAAAGGAGAACGGTCTTTGATCGCTGTATCTCTCACCTCCAATAAATTTATAAACTCGCTCTTTTCATCCACTTCTATATTTTTAGAAGGAAACGTAAAGGCAGGCTCCCTTTTAAGAAATTGTCTCCTTTTTAATAATGTAAAGCCATAATCTTTATCCGAATCTATTTCCTGGTAATAAGGCAAATATTGAGTCCGATTCACTTTATAGGCAATATAATAATCGTCATTCATATCCATATCCTCAGGGTCTTCGGGAATATCCATTAAGTTTAATTTCCCATGATTCCTATAATTCCTAAACGCATAAAAAAGCTCCCTAAACCTGTTGCCTCCAATGGTAATTTTCCCAGGGTTCTGATTTTGCTCCTGCACCAACCGCTCATAAAAACGCTCAGGTACCACTGCATATATATCTAAAGTATGTTTCCGAAAGTTAATATTCATCATAAAATGCACTGTAAAAAGGATGAATGTAAGCGATGCAATGAGATTGGATATTTGAGGCTTTATCATGTCTACTATAAAGGCAGCATTCAATATAAACAATACATAGAAGAACAACCCTGTCCGGTCCTCGGGGAAATTTATTCCACCTACTTTTTTCAATAGGTAGAAGGCAACTATCAGGCCATTAAAAACAATAATGAGAAAAAAGGTATAAATAGATTGTCCCGATTGTGGAATTTTTATATTTTTCAATAGAAAGTATAAACTAATTAGCATCAAAACACCATAGGCCACTAATACGGATGTATTTATGAGGAGGTTTTGTTTACCTACGATAGTATATATAAGGGACACAAAAGTGACTTGCCAATAACTGGTACCCTGCCCGGCATATAAGAGATTATTTTGCTGTAAAAAGAACGAGTATTTAACCCAGAATAGAAAGATAGCCATATGCACACATAACACAAGGATGTTACCAATACTGAAAAATCTGCGATGGTATAGCTGAAATAAGCAAATGAGGGAAGCAATAATTAGTGCTGTAAGGATGAGTGTAAGATTCGCACAAAGGGCCAGGTTTAAGAGCAGATATATTTTTAATATATCCGGAAAACGCTTATATTCCAAGTAATCAAGAATATAACTGAAGGCAAGCACCAACAAGGCCATAGACATTCCATAGCCGCGACATACATCATAAAAGCCCAGCCAGTTGAATGAAATCAATAACCCGGCAACAAGAATCACTTTCGAGGCATTTTGAGTCAATTGCCCTGCCAACCTGTATACTGCAATGATAAGTATAATAAGGCTTACCAAGTTAGGAAGCCTGAGCGCAAATGGAGAACTGCCCAACAAACGAAAACTGATCCAGCCTAAAAAGCTATTGAGGATATGGTTGTTTGCATCGCCGTGGGCAATGTAAGGCAAATAATCACCTGTTTGTATGTAGTAAAAAAAGGTAGCGGTTTCATCGTGACAAAAAGGCACCAAAGCAGCCCGGACAGCAACCACTATAAAAATAAACAATGAAAGAAATAGGAAAGCTTTATTGAAGATTTTGGAGATCATTCTTAATTCCATCCAACCTCATTTTAATTCAACAACTCATATATTCCCGCAGCACCCTGCCCTGCGCCTACGCACATGGTAACCATTCCATATTTATTTTTCCTACGTCGCATTTCACTAAATAACTGAACAGAAAGTTTTGATCCGGTGCAACCCAACGGATGTCCTAATGATATAGCCCCGCCATTAACATTTACGATATCCTGATTCATCTCCAGCTTACGAACTACCGCAAGAGATTGAGATGCAAATGCTTCATTTAATTCTATTAATTCAATATCCTGCAATTTCATTCCCGCCTGTTTCAAAGCTTTTGGAACAGCTTCAATAGGGCCAATGCCCATGATACGCGGTGGAACCCCCGCGGCAGCATATGATACTAATCGTGCAATAGGTTTAAGATTTAGTTCCTTCATTTTCCTTTCCGACATTACGACCATAAAAGCAGCCCCATCAGAAGTTTGCGAAGAGTTTCCGGCGGTAACGCTTCCATTATTAGCAAATACCGGTTTTAGCTTAGCAAGCGCATCAAGCGATGTATCTGCACGCGGGCCTTCGTCCGTATCTACTATATATTCTCTGGATTTCTTTCTTCCGTTTTCATCCACATAATTCTCTTTTACCGTAACAGGAACAATTTCATCTTTGAATTTTCCTGCCTTAATAGCGGCAACAGCTCTTTGGTGTGAACGCAATGAAAAAGCATCCTGGTCTTCGCGAGACACATTAAATTCATTGGCAACAGCTTCGGCTGTCATACCCATACCCCAATACCAGTCAGGGTGCACCATTGCCACATCAGAATTGGGTACTATACGCCACCCACCCATTGGGATAAGCGACATTGACTCTGCGCCTCCGGCAATAATTACATCGCCCATTCCGGCACGAATTTTTGCAGACGCGATGGCAATAGATTCAAGCCCCGATGCGCAGTAACGATTTACTACCATTCCGGGAACTTTATCGGTATCCATAGCCATGAGAGAAATAAGCCTTCCGAAGTTGAGACCTTGTTCAGCTTCCGGCATAGCATTCCCAACGATAATATCGTCAATCTGTTCCTTTGTGAGGCCAGGGACAGATGCCATTAATTTCCTGATAATGTCAACAGCCAAATCATCCATTCGCATAAAACGGAATTTACCCCGAGGCGCTTTACCCACTGCAGAACGAAATCCAGCTACTATATATGCATCCATAAATTTTTCCGTTTAGTTTCTTAAAATTTTTCCTCCGTTTAAAATACTCTGCATTCTTTCTAATGTCTTTTTCTCTCCACAAAGAGATAGAAATGCTTCTTTCTCCAAATCGAGAAGATATTGTTCAGTAACTAATGTGGGTGCAGACAAATCTCCACCACAAATTACATGTCCTAATTTGAGAGATATCTTCTTGTCGTGTTCGGACATATAATTACCCTTTTGCATCACATCGGCTCCTACATATATCATGCCTAATGCTTGTTTGCCCAATACCTTAATATCCTTCCGGAGTACGGGCTGTGTATAGCCTTCTTCTGCCAATCGAATACAAGTTGCTTTAGCATCTGTCAACAAACGAGAACGATTGAGCGTAATCTCATCATGTCCTTTGCGAAGGTATCCTAAATCATATGCTTCATAAGCAGAAGTAGAAACTTTTGCCATAGCCAATGTCAGGAATTTTTCACGCAATTCGGGTAATTCAATATCACCTTCGGAAAAGGAATCGGAAATACGAACAGCCATTTCCTTGGTGCCGCCACCGCCGGGTATAAGACCTGCTCCAAATTCAACTAATCCAATATAGGTTTCGGCATGTGCCTGTACTTTATCAGAGTGCATAGCCATTTCACAAGCCCCACCCAATGTAAGATTATGCGGAGCCACCACTACTGGTATAGACGAATAGCGTATCCGCATGTTCATATTCTGGAACATTTTAATAGCCATGGAAACCTCATCCCAATCTTGTTCTGCAGCCATTGAAAAAAGAAGTGCAAGATTGGCCCCGGCAGAAAAATTATCGCCTTCGTTAGAAATTACCAATCCCCTGTAATCTTTTTCGGCAAGTTCAATGGCTTTGTTTACTCCTTCTACCACTTCACCGCCTATAGTATTCATTTTGGTGTGAAATTCGATATTCAAGATTCCATCTCCAATATCCGTAACGGTAGTGCCTGCATTTTTCCAAACCGTCTTATTTGCCCGAATATTATCAAGTAACAAAAAGGCTTCTGTACCCGGAATTGCCTTATATGATGCGGAAGGAATGTCATAATATTTTTTTAATCCATTCTCTGTCTTATAGAATAATGTATTTCCCTTTTTCAGCATATCGTATACCCAAGCTGCAGGTTTATTACCTGCCTTTTCCATCATGGTTATAGCCGATTGCACACCAATAGCATCCCACGTTTCAAAAGGACCCAATTGCCATCCGAAACCGGCTCGCATAGCATCATCTATCTTATATAATTCATCCGCTATTTCAGGAATACGATTGGATACATAAGCAAATAAACCTATGAAAGAAGCACGGTAAAACTCCCCTGCTATATCCTGCCCCATTACAAGGGCTTTCATCCGGTCAGTAAGCGAATCGATAGATTTAGCTAAGTCAAGTGTTGCAAATTTTACTTTCTCCTGCGGCTTGTACTCAAAGGTTTTAAGGTCTAACGACAGTATTTCACTTTTGCCATCTTTCTTCATTTTTTTATAAAATCCCTGTCCGCTCTTATCGCCATACCATTTATTCTCGTTGAGTTTGGCAACATAGCCCGGTAATTGAAATAAGTCGCGTGCTTCATCATTAGGAACATTGTCTCTTAGTCCATCGGCAACATGAATTAATGTATCTAGCCCAACTACATCGCAAGTGCGAAAGGTAGCAGACTTGGGGCGACCAAGCACAGGGCCAGTTAATTTATCTACCTGTTCAACTGTCAATCCCATTTTTTCAATCAGGTGAAACAGCGCCATGATGCCAAACACGCCTACACGGTTAGCAATAAAGGCAGGTGTATCTTTACAGAGTACGGTTGTCTTACCCAAATACAAATCCCCATAGTGCATGAAGAAGTCTATCACTTCCGGAGACGTTTTCGGCTCGGGAATTATTTCTAATAATCTTAAATAACGTGGAGGATTGAAGAAATGGGTACCACAGAAATTCTTTTGAAAGTCTTCACTTCTACCTTCCGATAATAAATGCAGTGGTATACCCGATGTATTACTGGTTATGAGCGTTCCGGGCTTACGGAACTTTTCTATATTTTCAAAAAGATTCCTTTTTATTTGCAGGTTTTCGGTGACCGCCTCAATTACCCAATCGCAGGTAGCTATTTGAGCGAGGTCATCATTCAAATTACCTGTCGTTATGCGGGATAAAAATGAACTTTTATAAATAGGTGAAGGATTGCTTTTTACTACTCCCGCGAGAGCTTCATTTACAACGCGATTTTTAAAAGCTTTATCCTGTATGGTTAAACCTTTTTTTACTTCATCTTCCCGTAATTCTTTTGGAACTATATCGAGCAACAGAACCTGTACTCCTATGTTGGCAAAATGACAGGCAATACGCGAACCCATCACTCCGGAACCTATTACTGCAACTTTCTTTATCCTCCGGCTCATATCTTTTTTTAGACAAAGTTATATTAATTGGGAACATTGCAGACAGCCCTTGCAGAACAATACGGTTCAAATTGAGATTCAATGGCTATCAATAAAGATACCATATTGACCTGGAATTCTATTATAAATCCCAGATACGTTTGCGGGAACTGGACGAAGGAAGAAAATAATCCTTATTCTCCTTAAAAAAAGCGAGAATAAAATAAATAATAACCGGGGAACCAAACGTAAAAAAGGAAAGATAAATGAAATACAGGCGAACGGTGGTGCCCTTTATACCGAGCTTATTGCCCAGTGACTCGCACACTCCAAAAGTCTGTTGCTCAAACCATGCGATAATATAGTTGATAATTCTTAGCATTGTTGGTCTTGGTTATTACACAAAAATACATATTTCTTCCGGAGGATCATGTTATTTAACATTCATTAACTGGTGGCCAATAGCACAATTAACACACCGGCGCCTGTCGCAGTATTCCTTTCGGAGTTGTAACAGAGCTTGCGATTCATAAGCATCAGCCGCGGGAATGCTAATAGAAGTCCACTTTTTTATAAAGGTATTATCTTCAGGTTTCAGAGAATGTAGAAGCTCCAGTGATTTTTCGGTTATTTCTTCTTTGCCCGTATGCCTTCCATAAACAAACATGATAGGAACAATCGCATTTATAATCATTATCTCTATTGTTGATTTGCCGACTGCACCCACTTTACGCGCAGCCAACTTATCGGGTTGTATATGCGTATGCCAATAATCAGATGGCTCCATTGAAAACAGTTTGACAATATCATCTATGGCTTTTGCATCCATTGCTTTCCTAAACAAGTGCCCTTCTTTATTAACTATGGCGGCAAACTGTGCAAGCCGTATCGTAGGGAATTGCGGCGGGCGTATTCGCATAAACTTCCACTCTGCTTTCGACATCGGGGACAGATTCAATTTATGCCTCAAATACTCATACTCTTTTTGTAAACGGATGGCATATTCATCCTTGAATTTCTCATTGAGAAACCCGGCTTGGCCAAGCAACAAAGCCTCTACCTGCAATATATCTGCCCTATGCTTATTAATAACCCGGAAAGGCAGAACTTCTGCCAGGTGCTCGAATGCTTCCGAATTAATAGGGTTACCAAATGTCCTAAGAATAAGACGGTAAAAGGTTTCTTCCCAATCATGAATACTTTTGTCAAGGTTTGAGGATACCAATTTTGTTTTGCGCTCCAGCCTTTCAGCTACCAACCTGTCGAGCCATGAATAAAGGGTTAACGTAGTCACCTTATGAATTTCACTTTCACAGGGAATTCGTTTAGAAGAGTTTTTTAATTCTTCATACTTCCAATAAATATCGGGGGTTATAATATTCTTCAGCTCCAATGCCGGAAGAACAGAACCGCCTAACAATGTTATATCTATATCATTTTCCCAAACTACATGAAGAATTACGTTTTTATATGCTGCATCCTCATGATGTTTATGTTTTAACCATTCAGACGACTTGGTGTGTACCTCTACATTCCCTGCCCAGAGGGTGTCATCAATTCGCAATTGGGCATTGAAAAAATCAGGCCCGGCATCGGAATTATGCAAACCGGAATGCACTATCTCTATAGGCTTTCCATCCGTAGTCTTCAAAAGAGATCTGTCAAATAGGGCATGCTTCCAGATGTATTGTAAAAACTCCTCAGTCATCTTACATAATTTCAGGTTTACGACTAATAATAATCAACCGGTCTGATGTGGTGGTGTCAAATTTATTCAATTGGTAGTCGCCTAATATCTCACTTATTTCAAATCCACAATCAGTAATATATTGTTTCAATTTTGCTTCTGAAAAAATACTTACCTTTTCAGAAAAGCTGCATTTTTCTTTTCCATCAGTAATATCAATTTCCTTTATAATAAGATTGTTTTTTGCATATCTCTTAATATTGAAAAGTACCCCATGTACGGAGCATTTTTCCTGCTTCATAAGGTGCTTAGCCGCCTTTTCACCATTTACATAATCGAGAACAAAAGTTCCCCCATTTTTTAGCGAGTTATATACATTTGAAAGAACCAGCTTATTTTCCTCGTCATTATCAAAATAACCAAAGCTAGTAAAGAGATTAAATACATAATCGTACTTGTTTGGCTGAAGTGGCATCCGCATATCATTCACTGCAAACGAAAGTGTTTTATTCTGGTATTGTTTTGCAGCTTCGATTTTCCGTTGTGAAAGGTCAATTCCTGTAACGTTATATCCCATGCGGTTAAGCGCGATGGAATACCTGCCGTTTCCACAAGCCAAGTCAAGCATCATCGCATTTTCAGGAGGAGATAAATATTTTACCAGGTTATGCACAAACATATCTGCTTCCTTTTGGTCCCTGCCTTTATATAACAGGTCATAATAGGGAGAATCAAACCAATTGCGGTACCACTCTTTCTTACTAGGCATAAGACAAATGTACTAAGTATAGTAAACAGATAGTTAATTCTATTTGTTTAATAATGTCCACTTGGATCGGCAAAACGCCTGTCATGAAGGAAGGTTTGGTCGCTTAGCGTTTTCAAAAATGCTATAATATTCGTTTTATCGGCTTCTGACAAAGAAATCCCCTTTACTAATATAGGATCGGCCCCACTTTCCCTGGTAAATTTTTGGGTGTAATGGTCTAGTACCTGTTTAAGCGTTCTAAATCGCCCATCGTGCATATAGGGATATGTCATTTCTATATTCCGTAGTGTAGGTACTTTAAATTTCCCCATATCTTTCATCTGACCATTGATAGCGGCTACACCTGAGTCATGGAGGTTGGTATCTGGTGCAAGTCCCGTATTACGAAAAGTATTATCCGTAAACAATGGCTCTTTATGACATTGCTCACACTTATCCCTGAAAAGTTGCAATCCTTTCAATTCAGTAGCAGAGAGAGTGTCTTCTCCCCGCATATATTTATCGTAGCGTGAATTATCTGAAATCATAAGGCCTGTAAATTGGGCCAGCGCTTTCAACATATTTTTTGAATTAACTATGCTATCGTTAAATGCAGCTTTAAACATCACCGTATATTCCTTATTCCGTTGTAGTTTCTGAATAATATGTCCTATTGTTTCATTCATCTCAATAGGATTGGATATAGGTGATAAAGGCTGTACTTCCAAGTGGTTTATTCGTCCATCCCACATAAACGAAGTGTTCCAAATCAAATTTTGCAATGGAGGTACATTTCTTTTCCCAATCAATCCGTTTATACCATGACTTAAGGGATGATCTATATGTGCAAATGCTGCTATACGCTGGTGACAAAAGCCACAACTTATCGAACTATCCTTAGACAAAATAGGATCATAAAATAATTTTCGTCCAAGTACAAAACCAGCCGGAGTTGGGTTATTATTCTTAAAATCATATAGCGGTTTAGGAAACCCATTTGGAATAGTAAACTCCACATCCTTTTGTGTGATTTTAAAATAGAGATTATCGCCTATGAAGCTGCCCATAAACAACAGAACAAAAAAGAAGAATGCAAAGGAGTATATTAGTTTTCGTTTCATGATACGCTACTTGCCTTCATCCATAACGCTAAACATAGTGGAGTAATTATCTGCAATATTCCTTGCATTATGAAAATCCGTAACCGAAGATAATTTAGAAAAATCAACCGGATTGGGTGAGAAAAACAAATGACTGAGGTCTGCTTTAATATCTACTATATGATTTGTTTGTTCTCCTACTGTAACAGTATGCTTAAGTTCCAGGTTAATTCTTTTAATGCAATTATTGGGTTCTCGATATCCACCAATATGAAATTCGAGGCGTTTTCCATTTGAATTGGAAACAGGTGATATACCTTCCATTTTAAGAAATATGTATCCCGAGTTCCAGGCCCAGAACATCCCATTAACAGGGTCCAATGCCCCCGACTGGGCACCGCTGCAATTATCAATACTGTCTACTCCGAGTGTAAAACCAATAGCGGAATATATTCCTGCAGGAATACTGTCTATCGTAATTTGCATAGAGCCTGGTTCTTCCTGATTGATCAAAAAGTATCTCTTTGATGTATATTCTCGCCCTCCCTTATTTTTAAAATGAAAATTACCTGCGTAGTATTTGAACATGGTTACGCGATAGGGCTGCCCCAATTGGTTTTTATAAGAGACCGAATCGAAAATCATTGGACTATCGCCTACGTAATTGTGAAACCGTATAATTAGTTTTGCAGCCGAGGGAGGAGTAAATGACATAGCAGCTACAAGGACTGCTATGATACTAATACTATAAATTATCTTTCTGAACATTATTGCACTTTAACAATCTTCTTTGCAAAAGTAGCATTTGAAGTTTGTAAGCGCAAAAAATAAACCCCTGCAGGATACTCGCTGAAGTTTATAGAGTAACTCATACTTGGCTGCAAGTTTTGATATGTTTTCAGCACTTTTCCATTTATATCGTATAGTTCGCCGGTAATATTATTGTCGCTTGCAGGATCGATATAAAAATAGGCATAATCGGTAACCGGGTTGGGTTCAAGAGTAATGTTAATTTGTTTTCTTACCACATTAGCTACTCCTGTATATATGGTAGTAGAGTCAGAGGGTGTATTATGCCCGCTGCCTGGTCCTGTATTACCTGATTGAACCACACCGTAGTAAGCTAAACCTAGGGTATAGGGATACACGGGAGTCAGCGTTTCATCAATTGTTACAAAATAAGCGTAGATTCCATTAGGATATTCAGGGGTTATACAGAATCTCCCGTTATTCGTATCCAAATCACCTGAACCGACAATGTATTTATAATCTTCCATAAAATCGCCGATTGGATAGGTTGCACTTACGGCAGGTCCCGTTTGTGATGCTACAGCCCCGGTTGGCAAAGTATCTCTATTTACCATTTTGCGTAACTGATACGAAGAGTGCATACGTTTTATGCCCCCGGTGCCATTGGCATTAGCATAGCCATAAGCGCCATAAATAGGATACCCGTCAAACGCATAGCCGATAATGGGAGAATGGTTGGTGCTATCGGCATCATTATACAAGCATTTAGGATTAACGTGGTGATGATAACACCCAGATTGGTCTGGGTGACCAAGACAATTATCAAAACTAGGGCCTTCGAAGTAGTATGCATTACGGTGCCACACCCCATCATTGTTGTAGGTCATGCCATCGCTTGCGTTGAATAAAGCAACCCCATTGCTCCACACGCCTATCGGGCCTAAACCCATCACAGTAGGGGTACCAGTATTTTTTTGGGGATTACGCGTTATTTTAAACACAAAATTCTGGTTGCTGGGCATGTTGGGGTTACCATTCCAGGGGCCAATGCTATAGCCTGGAATACAAGTACAGCTAACATAAACATTTGCTGCATCATACTGTATTACCTGAACATTGGTCAGAATGCCTCCGTACCCGGTAGCATTGTTTGTGTTAAGTATCCATGATGTAATAACAGGACTCTGTGCAGAGACTTGCATTATTACGGCCAAAAACAGGGATAAACAAAGGCCGGTTCTTTTAATAATTGTTTTCATATTTTATTTCGGTTTAAGGTTGTGTTATAACGCTACGACCGCCAAAATAACACAAAGTTTAAAACAAAAATAAAAAAGAGTGCTATTCAATTAAAAACCTTCGATTTCGGGCTGACGATAGTGAAGCCAAAATTTTTGCAAAGCCTTAATGGTATAGGGATAATGATAAAACCCGGTTCTATACCGCCAGGATGAAATAAGATGCATAAATTTCCGTTGAAAAGATGTAAGTTTTATATCCGAAACGGTAGGATAATAGCCATTCAGAATCGTTTCAAAGTTCCTGATTTTATTCACCATTTCCGCAGTAAGCCAAGGTGTGAGCGGGTTTTTATGCAAATCAAACTTCTCCCATTCAGGGTTTAGCCAATCTTCCAGCTTTTCTGGAAAACGGAACCCTGTATCTAATACGTCATTAAATAATTCAGAGCCCTCGGTTGGAACAGGGCTATATATATATATAATAATCTCTGTATTAGGGTTGGCCTCCTTTACCTTATAAATAAAATCAATATCCTCATCTATTTGCTTCATCACTTTTTCAGGCGTTTCCCCCGGGGTCCCCATTACAAAGGAATACTCGGGAACAATGTCAAATTCTCGCAATCGTTTTGCAAAACGCAAAATCTGTTCGCCCGTTTGGGTTCCTCCCTTATTCATTATTTTCAATTGTTCATCATTTCCTGATTCAGCTCCGAAAAAAACCATTTTACATCCCGACTCCCTCATTAATTGAAGGGTGGAATCCTTGTACCTATCCATCGTATCTATCCTGCTGAAACCCCACCATCCTATATTTTCATCCTTGATGAGTTTTGCAAACTTAATGGTTCTTTTTTCTGAAACGAAGAAATTATTATCATGGAATTCGATGGCAGTACCTCCATAATTGTCCTTTAAATATTTAATGTCTTTATAAATATTTTCGGCCGATTTGGCTTTCCAGCGCGCATTATAAATAGGGACTACCGCACAAAATGAACAGGAAAAAGGACAGCCTACACTGGAATGATACGCAATAGTCTTTGTTCCGAGATAGGTTTTACCTAGATATTTGTTTAAGGGATAGAAAAGATTTAATTTGTCGTAAGGCAACGGAGGAAGTATATTTTGATCATACAGTTCATCTTTACGAGTTTTTATAATCTGCTCACCTTCTTTAAATATCAGGTTATTGATAGAATGTAATGAAGTGTTATTTTCAAATGCCTCTAATAAGGCCGGGAAGGCTTTGTCCCCGGGGCCATAAACTACCACATCTACATACCCGGAGTTAAGAATTGTCGTCGCCTGATGTGAGGCAAAATACCCACCCCAGATTACCTTTATATCAGGATAGGTCTTTTTTATCTCTTTAGTAAAAGGTATGGCTTGTTTAGTCTGCGGCCCAGGCATAACTGTACTGGCAAAATAACCTATATCTCCTTTTAATAAGTATGAATTTATTTTAGATAAAGGATCGCTCTCTAAGTTCCCGTCTACAATAACATATTCGTATTTACCATCAATGCTGGCGGCAATATTCATAATGGAATTAGGTATACGGGGATTATACCTTGCACTGCGTGGGTTAAATAAAAGTACTTTAGGTTTCATAAGTATTAAACTCGCTAAGTAAAACAGTACAAACTATTTTACAGTATATGTTAAGCCCACCGATGCGCTAAACAGCTTGGGGCTGGTGGTTACTGCTATCTGATCGTCAATTGGTGTAACTGCATTATGCAGGCCGGGTTCTATATATATTGAAAGATGGTTCCCTACTTTGTATGTGGCTCCGATACCTACATAATAGGAAAAGTAAAAATTTCTCGAACCCTCCATATTACTTGCACTTACAGTACCTCCTTCACCCCAATAATTCTGCCAGTTCATAACGGTATTATCTCCTAGATTAAAACAAGGTTCCAGTCCACCTACAACATAAAATCTCAATTTCTTAGTGTTCACTAAAAAATATTTCGCAAGCAATGGCACCTGCAAGTATTTACGGGTGGACGATGCATTCATTTTAATACTATCGTTCAACGCAGTATGCCCATAAGAAGGACATTCAACTACACCTGAGCTGGTTGTAAAATAATATCCAATATCGCCATCCGATTGTCTTTGTGCATATACAGTGCCGGGATTGACATTGAATGAATACTCTTCATAAGCAATACCTGCGCCTATTGTAAAATTAGAAGAAATCGCATACTCTACTTTTGCCCCTGTGGTATAAGAGAATTTTTCTTTTTCTCCTTGTTTTATAGCATTTTCAATTTGCGATCCCCATGAATAAGGAGAATTAAATCCATATCCAACCAAGTTATCGGGAGAGAAAAACACAGAGATGTTTAGTTTTGAAGCGCTATCATTTACGGTTGGCTTATTATTTTGAGCATTCGTTGATAATGGAGGTAGACCAGTAACTTGGTCAGCCTGTTCGACCACATCATTTGCAGAGTCAGATGTATCATCTTGTTTGGTTATAGAATCTGCGGACTGAGAAGATGGCTTTACAAAGGCATACGTCTTTTCTTGAACAGAGCTGTTTTCCAGGTTATTGTTCTCATTATTGGCAACGGAAACTATTGCATTATTCTTTTGATTGGCAAGTGATGTTGCGTCAACCGGTTTATGACTGGCCCTGATAGCAGACTTTTTATAATTTGTCGCTAAACTTATTTTTGTATGATTGGCACTCACATAACTAACAGGCGAACTTGCTGATGTATGGTGACCACTATTTACTACAGCCGGAACTTGACTTGCTACCACTGGGTGGTATTCAGGAACAACCTTAGTTGCAATACTAGTATTTTGTTTATGGCTGGTAACCTTGTTCTTACTTGCAATAGTTTTTAAAGTAGTGTTATCTTCATTCTTCGCTATAGTATTTTCAGTTAATTTATCGACTTGTTTATTTTGGTCATTTTCAACAACTTTCATTTGTTGATTGGCATGTTCCAGGCTGCTTTGCATCCGGTAAGTAAAGTAGCCCAATACCACCAACCCTGCACCTAGCACAAATGCGATGGCCCTCCACCGGAAAATTCTCTTTTCCGTAGCCTTACTGCCCTTTGCAATAATGTCCTCGGCAGCTTTTCGCCAAAACTCTTCCGAGGGCTCGGTATCCAAAGGCTCAATGGCCCTCTTAAAAATATCGTCTATATTATTCCCCATGTGCACCTTGTTCAAAGTAAATAATTTTCTCTTCTCGTTCCATATTGCGGTATATCTTTCTTTTCAATAATGATCTTGCGTCTGAAAGATTCGATTTGGATGTTCCTTCTGCTATTCCTACTTTAGCCGCTATTTCTTTATGGCTCATTCCTTCAAACACGTAAAGGTTAAATACCATTTTATACATTGGCGGCAGTTCCTGTATCATTTTAAGTAATTCCCTCGACGCCAGTTGGCTCAACACATCTTCCGTACTAATGAATTTATCTTTTACATTATTTATATTCATCACCGGAAATATTTTGCTACTCTTCCGTAAATGCTCCAATGACTTATTTACCATTATTCTCCTTATCCAACCTTCAAAAGAACCCTGCATTCTGAACTGGTACATCTTTTCAAATACGATAATAAATCCTTCTTGTAGAACGTCTTCAGCTTCTTCCTGGCTGTCAGCATACCGCATACATACTGTAAGCATTTTAGCAGCATAACGTTTGTACAACATTTGCTGAAATGCCGGTATAGATGCAAGGCATCCTTTTATTAGCTCTTCTTCGGAAATTTCCAAAAACTTGTGGTTTTAAATCGTAGATGCGTAACCTATCCCCAACGTTGGGTATTTGTTATTATATTCTTTGTTCAAATATCGCTAATATTTAGCATATTCTTTCATTTCTCGGTCTTCACTGCTTTAAGATTCATAAAAAACAGACATAAACAGCTGATCTATATGCAATTATCTATAATGTTGATTCGGGCATACCGAAAATGGATAAAACCTTAAAATAAATACGAGGCATGCGTGATACAATTAAAATTTAATTTTTGCGTACTGTTATGTTACTATTTTTGTGAGTTTAACTGAGGTATTAAATCTATTTATTTATGAATTATCAGTCAGATGTTGAAGCTGTTGATGCTTTTGGAGTTAAGTATAAAGAGCTTTGTACAGAAATAGGAAAAGTAATTGTAGGTCAGCAAAAAATTGTGGAAGATGTGCTTATTTCCATTTTCGGAAGAGGGCATTGCTTATTAATTGGTGTCCCTGGCCTTGCCAAAACCCTTTTAGTTAATACTATCTCTCAAACATTGGGATTATCGTATAACCGTATCCAATTTACACCTGATTTAATGCCTTCCGACATATTAGGAACAGATATTTTGGACGAAACCCGTAATTTTCGATTTATTAAAGGCCCTTTATTTGCCAATATTATCCTGGCAGATGAAATAAACCGTACCCCGCCCAAAACCCAATCGGCTTTGTTAGAAGCCATGCAGGAAAGGGCCGTAACAGTGGGTGGGAAACGCTATGAAATAGGAAACCCCTTCTTTGTTCTTGCCACCCAAAACCCTATTGAGCAGGAAGGGACTTATCCACTGCCTGAAGCTCAATTAGATCGTTTTATGTTTAATATCTGGGTAGATTATCCGACTTATTCTGAGGAATTGCAAATTGTGAAAAGTACCACCTTTGATAAGGATGTTACTCTTAACAAGATACTAAATGCCGAGGAAATACTTTATTTTCAAAAACTGGTGCGCAAAATACCTATTGCAGATAATGTACTTGAATTTGCTGTAAAACTAGTTGCTAAAACAAGACCGGATGATCCGGGCGCAAATCAGGTGGCCAAGCAATATATAGTTTGGGGTGCTGGGCCAAGGGCATCGCAATTCTTAGTGATTGCTGCCAAATGTCATGCGGCATTACATGGCAAATACTCACCCGATATTGAAGATGTGAAAGCTATTGCCACTCCTGTGCTGCGACACCGTATTGTACGCAATTACAAAGCTGAAGCAGAAGGAATCAGTACCGATGAAATTGTAAAACGGTTAATAGCTATTAGCTGATAACCATTAGCTATGGGAAAGAAAGCCATAGTATCTGTAATAAACGATCTGGTAACCGACCAGCGTGTCAACAGAACTTGCATAACCCTTACTGAATACGGATATGATGTTGTATTGGTTGGCCGGGTACTGAAAAATAGCCTTCCTATGCCTTCCCGCCCCTATTCCAGCCACAGAATGCGCTTGCTTTTCATAAAAGGGGGTCCATTTTATTTAGAATTTCAAATACGTCTCTTTTTATACCTGCTTTTCCATAAAGCTGACTTGCTTTTTTCCAACGATTTGGATACCTTATTTCCCAATTACGTTGTATCTAAATTAAAACGTACTCCTATAATTTATGACAGCCATGAATACTTTACAGGTGTACCAGAATTAGCAGAAACCCCGTTCAAAAGAAAGATTTGGAAAGGTTTGGAGCAGTTATTGATTCCGCGGCTAAACTTTATGTTTACGGTAAACGGTTCCATTGCTAAACTGTACCACGATGAATTTGGAGTGGATGTAAAAATTATGCGAAATGTTCCAACTCGAAAAACATTACCGGAAAAGGCTACCCGTGAATCTATCGGTTTGCCCCCCGATGTAAACATTATCCTGTTACAGGGTGCGGGCATCAATATCAACCGGGGTGCGGAAGAAGCCATCGAGGCCATGAATTATCTTGATAATTGTCTTCTCCTAATTATAGGAGGAGGCGATGCCATTGAAAGTTTAAAAAAATTAGCCGGTCAATTAAATCTTACAGAAAAGGTAAAATTCATACCCAAACTTCCATTTGAGCAATTACTGCAATATACCATTCATGCTGACATTGGACTTAGCATTGATAAGGACACCAACATCAATTACCGGTATAGCTTGCCCAACAAATTATTCGATTACATACAGGCAGAGGTTCCGGTGCTTGCATCCCCTCTGGTGGAAGTGAAAAACATTGTTGATACCTACCAGGTGGGTGTCTGCATTGAATCTCATAACCCGGTTGAGATAGCGTCCAAAATAAAATATATGCTCGCCGATAAAGACAGGTGGCTCACCTGGAAAAACAATGCTGTCAAGGCAAAAGAGATTCTTTGCTGGGAAAATGAAAAGAAAGTTTTAATAGAAGTTTTAGAAAAAATAAAATAGAATTGATATGATGCTAACCCCTATGGAAAAGGAAAATATAGTTTTCCTCGATATTGAAACAGTACCACAGTATTCCAATTTCAATGATGTACCCGCCCCACTTCAACATCTTTGGGAAGAAAAAATCACCAGGCAAAAGCTTTTAAAAGAAAATGAAACTATTCCTGAATCATATGGCAGAGGTGGTTTATATGCAGAGTTTGGCAAAATAATTTGTATCGTGGTTGGGTTTATTAAAAAAGACGCGTTGCATATTCGCAACTTTTCAGGTGATGATGAAGTGAGCTTACTTCAGGCGTTTACTTATTTCCTGGAAAACCACAAACCTTTCGGTAACCGGCCTGTGCAGTTGTGTGCGCATAACGGAAAAGAATTTGATTATCCTTACATAGCCCGCCGAATGATTATTAACAGGCTTCCTATCCCTACTTTGCTTGATAATTCAGGCAAAAAGCCATGGGAGGTGAACCTGATTGATACATTGGAATTATGGAAGTTCGGAGATTATAAAGCATTTACTTCACTTAACCTGATGGCTTATATATTGGGGCTTCCAAGTCCTAAGCAGGATATGGATGGAAGCATGGTGGGCACTTATTATTGGGATAAAAAAGAGTTAGATAAAATAGTACGTTACTGCGGCAGTGATGTAGTAACCCTTACCAATATTTTCCTGCGTATAAAAGGTGATGTTACCATTAATGAAGAAAATATTATTTTTGAGCAATAATGATTGATGTAAAAGATATACAAAAAAGTTACGGAAACATCTATGCTGTTAAAGGTATAAGCTTCTCTATTGCTGCAGGCGAATGCTATGGGCTATTGGGCCCAAACGGGGCCGGAAAAAGCACTACCATAAACATGCTTAGCACCTTGTTTCCGCCGGATACTGGTGAAATACTTATCAATGGACTGGATATAAAAAAATCGCCTGAAGAAGTAAAAAAGATATTAGGCGTGGTTCCGCAGGAAATTGCGCTCTATGCCAATTTTACAGCCTGGGAAAATATGCTCTTTTGGGGAAGCTTGCATTCGCTTAAAAATAATGAATTACACAAAAAAGCCGAAGAGCTTTTACAGTTCGTAGGTCTTTCAGACCGTAAAAATGAAAAGATAAAAGGCTATTCCGGTGGAATGAAAAGACGCATTAACCTGGCATGTGCCTTACTCCATTCTCCTAAAATATTATTGCTAGACGAGCCCACTGTAGGTGTTGACCCTCAAAGCCGCAATATGATTTTTGAATTAATAGAATCATTGAACAAGCAAGGCATGACGGTTATTTATACTACCCATTATATGGAAGAAGCCGAAAGGCTCTGTGACCGCATTGGAATTATTGATAGCGGCCAGATAGTTGCACAAGGTACACTGGATGAATTAAAACAGCAAAGTGGAATTAAGGATGTAATTGTTATGCAATGCAACCAATCGCCCGATGCAGCTACTATTGCAGCTAAGCTAAATCTGGAAGTGGAAGTTACAGACCATACCATTTATATACAAACTGATAATTCAAAAAAAGATCTTACACGTTGTGTAATCAGTTGTTCAGAGACAGGATATGAAATTCATCATATTGATATTCAAAAAGCGAATCTGGAAAATGTATTCTTGAAAATGACCGGTAAACAATTAAGAGACTAATGTTTAAAATATTAAAAAAAGAACTTCAGGCATTTTTAAAGGACAGAAGGGCTGTAATGCTTACATTCCTTCTTCCTGCCATACTTATCAGTGTATTTTCCCTTGCATTTGGAGGAGCCGGCGGAGATGATAACATAGATAAAATCCCCTTATTGGTTTGTGATCAGGATAATTCTAAAATCACTAAACAAACCATCAATGATATTGATTCCGTTAAGATGATTGATGTAATACCCTGCACTTTTGATAGCGCTATTGATTTGATAAAACGAGGAAAAAAAGCCTCCATGCTTGTTTTCCACAAAGGCTTCGCAGATTCAGTGGCCGCCATGAGGCATTTGCCATGGGAATTCCAGTACGATGCGGCTAAAATACAAGAAACAGGCGTATTGCAATCACTCTTGTCCCGGACAGTTTATAGTAGCATAGGCAAATTCATGGCTAAAAATGCCATTATACAAAATATTGATAAGCAATCCCCTGGCATGGACAGTGCAACCCGCAAAACGGTAATTGCAAAAGTTATAGCTAACCAGGAATCCGGCAATTCGACAGGTGGAACTAATCTGGAAGCGGTTATGAAGCTTCAAACAGTTTCGGTAATAAGTGCTAAAACAGGTAATTTAGGTTTAGTGCAAGCTGTTGCCGGCACTGCCGTAATGATGCTACTCTTTTCGCTTACGGGCATGGGTGGAGGTTTGTTAGATGAAAAAGAACAAGGCACCTTAAAAAGACTCCTCTACTCCCCTATTCACCCGGCTGAAATTTTATTGGGTAAAATGGCCGCCTCTATTTTGGTTGCCTCGGTTCAGCTTACCTTTATGTTTGCGTTTTCCTCCGTAATATTTCATTTGCATATAGCCGATAAAGTCCTTCCACTTGTTATTTTAATATTTGCTACCGCTTTCGCCTGTTCCGGGTTTGGGTTGTTACTTGCCACTTTTGCAAAATCGAGACAACAATTACAAAGCATGAGTACATTAATCATTCTCTCTATGTCGGTAATCGGGGGCAGTATGGTTCCCACATTTATCATGCCTCAATGGATGCAAAATATTAGTGTTATATCTATCAACTATTGGTCTATTCAAGGCTTCTATGATATTCTATGGCGCGAACTCCCTATAGGAATTACCTTTTTAACTAAAGTGGGTGTGCTGCTTGCTATAGGTATAACGTTTACATTGCTTGCATTCCGTCTTTTTCGGAAAAATGTATTGGCATTAGACTAATACGATAGTTGGACGAGATAAATAGAAGTAACTGGCAAATTATACGTAAATTGCATTGGTAAGTTATCCTGTTCATGAACCGTCGCGTAGCACATTTTGATTTAGACTCCTTTTTTGTTTCGGTAGAATGCCTCAGAGATAAATCTCTATTAGGGAAGCCTGTAATTATTGGTGGTTCGTCCGACAGAGGCGTAGTTGCCTCCTGTAGTTACGAAGCACGCAAGTTTGGTATTCATTCTGCCATGCCGGGCAAATTAGCTAAGAAACTTTGCTCCGAAGCCATATTTATCAAGGGTGACATGGAGCTCTATTCTGAATACTCCCGTAAAGTAACCCATATAATTGAAGAACGCGCGCCTGTTGTAGAAAAGGCATCGATTGATGAACATTACATTGATGTTACAGGCATGGACCGTTTTATCAAGGACAGTCTCTTATGGACAAAAGAGTTGCGCCAAACTATTATTAAAGAAACTGGGTTGCCTATCTCATTTGGACTATCAGTTAATAAGACCGTCTCTAAAATGGCTACCAATGAAGCCAAGCCCAATGGAGAAAAATACATTGAGCAGGGAACTGAAAAGGTCTTTTTAGCGCCCCTGTCCATTCGCAAAATACCAGGCATTGGGGCAAAAACCTATGTCGCACTGAGTAACATGGGAATAGAAAAAATAGAGGCTATCCAAAGGATGACAAAAGAAGCCATGTATAATGCCTTGGGTGAAAATGGGGAATCTATCTGGAGAAAAGCCAATGGCATTCATCATTCTCCTGTCATTCCATTTCACGAACAAAAAAGCATGAGCACTGAAACCACTTTCCATAAGGATATATCCGATACGGAAAAACTAAAAAATGTACTTATCGGAATGGTAGATGAGTTGGCTTTCACACTACGGAGAATGAAAAAAGTGGCAGCCTGTGTCACGCTTAAATTACGGTATTCCGATTTTGAGACGCATACCTTTCAAGCGCACATACCATACACAGCAGCCGATCACATTCTGCTGCGAAAAGTATTGGAGTTGTTTGCTAAAAATTACAAAGGAAGACCCTTAATCCGTTTGATAGGGGTACGTTTTAGTTACCTGGTTTCAGGGCTTAACCAAATAGATTTGTTCGACGACACCGAAGAGATGATGAACTTATACCAGGCTATGGACAGAATACGAAAACGTTTTGGAGACCGGGCCATAACAAGGGCTTCCTCGGTGAGACCGCCCAAGGAATTGCGAATGGGAAAAGATTAATTTATTTTACAGTAACCGAATCTTCCTTAAATAAATCATATTGCTCCAAATGAGCCACCAGACTATATTGTGCAGGTGGCTGGCCATGATGATTTACATTATCTAAATAAAACAAATGAGGTTTATTGGGATCTATACTGATACTATAATACCGTATAAGATAACATTGCAAATCCCACTCATTCCATACATCGGCACTGTTTGGAATAGCAACTACCGAATGGTCGGGTACTATCTTGCCAATGGCATACACATCATGCAATAGCTCTTTATTGCGGGATGTTTTACCAATTTGTGAAATGGTAAATCCTATCGAGAAGCAAAGTATAACGACTCCTACAATAGAAATAATCCTGTAAATATTTCTCTTATTGGAAATAGTTTCCACAAGCTCTTTTGTGTAAGGAGCTATATATATGGCTAACCCGATGGCAAAAAATGGCAATGCAGGAACCATATAAAATCCCTTTTGAACTAAGGTAGCCATCAAAGGCAAGGTTCCGGCAAACCCGATTACTATAAAAAAAAGTCCTGCTTTTTTATATATTCTTTCCGTTCTTATTTGTTTTCGGTTTGCAAAGAATAATACGATAGCCGTAAGTCCCAATTGAGGAATAGTATTCATCAACAATTGCCATAGAATAGACAACCTGTTCGATACCACCGGCTCATTTTGAATACGCCCTAAAACCCGCTTTGTAAAATATATAGTGAGGCTGTCCCTGCTTTCTGGATATAACATTAGCAGGCCATACAATAAAAGTGGAATGCCAACGATTATAAGGGTAGCTGCAAATATTATTCTGAAGGAAGTGTCGCGAACAGCAAGCCAGTATATCAAAGGCACCATAACTGGAAATAATCCCGGCAAGCCTTTAGTAAGTGAAGCCCCAAAAATGCATAAGCCTGATAACAACAAATACATGTACATACCCTTGCTTGCTTTGCTGCTTTTATAAGAAAACAGGACTGAAATCAATACAAAAATGCTCATAGTATTTTCCATCATGTTATTGCAGTAACTCCAATAGCAAATCGGGATAGTTATCCATAACAACAATGGAATCCAGGCCAATTTCTGCATTTCAGTATCCTTCCGGTAAATTTCTTTCCATAACAACACTATAAGGCAGGCGGCCAGAACAAGCATCAGCAAGGTGTATATTCTTTCCGTATACATTCCACTGCCGAATAGCTTAAAAAAGAAAGCCTGTATACCAAACCCCAAAGGAGGCTGTTCGTGAAAGGATGTCAGTCCTGACATATTATTATAACTGAACTGCGGAAACCAAAATGTACCAATTCCCTGGCTAAGATTATGCGCTACACTGGTGTATAACATAGCATCCATAAACATCCCGTCTTTTATCAATGTAGGCAGTGTAAGTACTACTAATATGCTGATAGTAATTAACCAAAAGGGTAAGTTCTTCGCATTATTTTTTTGCAGGGATGCCAACTATTTGCTTAAGATTTTGGTGGAGGAATCACTGCTCCTTTTTCAGTGAACTTATATATATAAGCAGTTTCATTGCGATTTACCGGATTCAACCTGAACAGTACCTTATCCATAAATCCGGGCTCAATAATCGTTTTGAACTCCACATTGGGGAATATTTTTCGGAAGGCTTCAAAACGCTCCGATTCATGCTCAGCCCCGTAAAATATTACGTAATTAGGATGAACCATAGTATCGGGAATGGCTATATACGAATTAACCACATCGGCGGTTGAATGTTCTTTTGTCATTCCACGTATCAATATATTCCAACGGTTAAGGTAAAACATCGGGGGTTGCGTATAGGAATATTGATCGCTTTCTTCAATTAATATTCCATGTACATCAGTTTGTTTAGAGAGATATGTCATAGCCTCTACCCTACTGCGTTTAGAATACATGGTAGATACAACAGGAAGCGCAATAATATTCAATACCCAAAAGAAAACCCAACATCCCCTTATCAATTTTTTTCGCGCCTGCCAATATGCAGAGCTTTCTGAAAACTCATTCCAGCCAATAACACCAAGCATTATAACAAATGGTATGGCAGGTAGAATAAACCGTTCCTGCTTATTAGGGAAAAGTGAATGAAATAATAGAAATCCAAAACTCGGCCAGAAAAGAAGAGGATATTTTTTCCAAGACCGGAAATATCCGAAAAGTATAAAAAGACTTATGGGTGGAACCAGCACACCCAAAAGCAACAGGAAATATTGATAAAATGGGCCGTTGGTATAAGTATGTGCATTGTGAATATTATAGGATATATATTCTGAAAATTCAGTGAACGGTTTGCCCCAAATTGTAGTGTCTACAATACCTTGTACAGCAACAATCATAACCAAGCTGCTGACAGAAAATGCAAAAAACCCTTTCCAGTTCTTACGTAATAAAAGTATTAACCCGATAAGACCATCAAAAACGAGTGTTTGAAAGCGCATATTAAATGCGAGTCCGCATAAAAGGCCAGCCCAAATATAGTTTTTTACTTTCTGGCTTTTTTCGGGATGGATCAATAAATAGGTGGCAATCACAAGGGGCGGAATGCACGCCATTTCAACCAGGTCACGAACTGCAAACATCGGGTAAAACCAAAGAATGGATAATAACATTCCTGCCTGTCTTGCCGGTTTCTTTCCTCCTACCAGGTTCACTATCCTATATCCATACACAATTGTAATAAGCGACCAGAGTGCATTTACGGAGCGCATAATGTACATTTTGGTTTGCGGATCGGTTAATCCTCTCCACTTTAAGTACATAAAGAAGAAATAATGCAAGCCCGGATAAAATATGCTATAGGGGGTATCGCTGCCAAAATCTTTCCAATGTGTATAACCATCTACAGCAGATTGGGCGGGTTCGACTACCAAAAAATGGTCGTCGTGCATACCAAATCCTTTGGAAAATATTACTGCCAGCAAACGGAAAAAGATACCCGCCAATAGTATTAGGGTAAGCGGCTTATCTTCCCATAGTTTACGGATAATCTGCCTAATCTGCACGCTGGGTAGAATTAATTAATTTTAATCGGGGGATTTGAGCTGAAAACAGACTTCTGGGCACTACTGCTACTTGCATTCTTTACTTTAAATGCATTTAACCCATCTACGAGGAATTGCTTGTACTCAACAATGTCAGGTGTGTAGCCTCGTTGAGGTATTAATGTATTTCCACTCGTATCAACAAGCACATACAAGGGTTGTGTATTGCTTTTATAGAGGTTGGTTTCCATATCGGTCCAACGGTCTCCATCAGTTTCAATTTTAGAACCATCGAATTTAGAGACCGATTGTTTATCGGCCGGTAATTCATTTTGGTCATCTACATATAAAGAAACCAACACATAATCATTATCAATTATATTATAAACAGATGGGTCTGACCACACATTCTCTTCCATTTTACGGCAATTCACACAGGTATTACCCGTAAAGTCGATCATAATTGGTTTTTTCATTTGCTTAGCCACAGCAACTGCTTCATCGTAATTATGCAGGCAGTTAATATGGGGAGGGCATCCATGCACGCTTGCCGTTTTGGTCGATGCCTTGGAATTATCTGTTTTATCGGATTCTATAGCACCGGATGATGCTATGGTCCAACCTTCGGAATAGGATGCCGGTGGAGGGAATCCGCTCAACAGCTTCAGCGGGGCACCAAATAAGCCCGGCATAAGATATAGCGAAAATGAAAATGCAAAAACAGCAAGAATTAAACGGAAAACGCTGAGATGTTTTATCTCAGAATCGTGGGAGAACCGCAATTTTCCGATAAGATACAAGCCCGTGATGGCGAACATAACTATCCAAATAGCAACAAATATTTCCCGTCTAAGGATACCCATTGGCCCATTAATATGGAAGTGCAGCCATTTGATATGCAGACCTACTAAATCGGCATTGGAAAGGAATTTAAGCGAGAAGGTAATTTCAAGTAATCCCAATACTACTTTAACACTATTAAGCCATCCGCCTGATTTTGGCATCTTAGATAATAGATGTGGAACAGCAGCAAATAAAGCAAAGGGCAATGCCATGGCGGTTGAAAAGCCGAACATTCCTACTATCAAACTCCAATAACCACCACTTTGAGAAACCCCTGCTAACAGGGAACCTAATATGGGACCAGTGCAGGAAAAAGAAACTATACATAGCGTAAGAGCCATAAAGAATATTCCCAATAATCCACCCTTTTCGGAAGCAGTATCGGTTTTATTTACCCACGAACTTGGAAGCGTTATTTCAAATGCGCCAAGGAATGAGAACCCGAAAATGACAAATACAATAAAGAAAATAAGATTCACCCACCCATTACTGGCTATAACATACAAACCCGAAGGGCCTGCCAATGCAGTTATTAATCCACCTAAAAGAACATAAATAAGTATAATGCAAAGGGCGTAGATATAAGGCCCCGCTGATTTCCTTTTATTTTGAGGAATAGTTCTTTTGGTAAAGAAACTAACCGTAAGCGGAATCATAGGAAACACGCAGGGAGTTAATAACGCTGTAAGCCCACCCAGAAAACCGAGTATAAATATTAAAAGATAGCCGCTGCCGGAAGATTTTGACATGGGTACTGCCGGCGGTATGGTAATAACGAAATCAAATGCCTTAGGTGGAAGACACATACTTTCATTACATACCTGGCAATATACATTTCCCTTTAGGGTAAATCCTTTGAGGTTATGTGCAACAATCTTTTGGGTAAAGTCAGCCTGGTTAAAGAAATATTTCACCACCAATTTAAAAGTGGAGTCGTACTTAGTTATGCAGGTGTCAACATCCATTGTTTTTCCTTCCACAGTATAATCAGGAGCAGTTGTATAAGTAAAGGCCATCGGGATGGGTCCGTTGCTATCGCTATGCTGAGCGTAGGTATGCCAGCCCTTCTGGATATCTACATGCAATGTAATTGCATATTCCGAATCACTAATTTGCTTTTGAGAGAATTTCCAACTAAGGGGGTTATACACCTGTGCGCTCGCTGTATATACTAAAAACAAAAAAAGGCCAATCCAGCCTTTCCTGAATATATGCACCATAAATTATATCTTGATTTCGTGTATTCGTTTGATGGGAATAGTAACTCCATGCTTCAATACAATCCTGTCTTTAGTAACTGCCCAAACAGTAGTTTCTACTTGTTTTAATCCGTCGTCATCTTCAAAAAGTATTTTCATTTTTACCCTGTCAGTACCCAAGGATGCAGCTCGCTCAAGATCATACGCTCTCTGTAATTTCAGATCGGAGGAGTTTAAAATTTCGTCGTTGGGAAAATGAAGGCTTCCTATAATTTCTTTGTCAACCAGTAGAGGGTTTTCTATCTTATTCATGTCCGGTTTTTTTTAGGACTTACAAAGATATACTTTTTTTGTTCCCTTAGTCACTTTAAACCTTTCATCGGGACGGTGCCCTACCAGCCAGGCAATTTCATTACCGGAAACCAATACATAAACATGTTCTTTATCGGGCAGGGAAACTTTATTATCTACCAGGAAATCACTCACTTTCTTAGGATTATTCATCCCCAGCGGATAAAACCGGTCTCCTTCTTTCCACCTGCGTATTTTTAGGGGAAATGTGAGTTTGTCAAAATCAAGGCTTGCTATGTTAGAATCGGTTGAAATTTGAAAGTCAGCTGTTTTTTCAACAACGTTGAATATGTAAATATGCTTATCCGTCAAAAGCTCTTTTGTTTGCTCATTTATTTCTATTTCAAAATAGGTATTGACTCCAGTATAAGGTTCTATGATGAGTCCTTCACGATCAGTAACAAGACGGTGTGTAGCTGATAAAAATATTCTTCCCGGTTGGTCTTTACTATTTTCAACTATCTGCTCGCATTGTGCATAGTTGAATCCCATACCTTTAATTACCTCGTACAAATAAATGACGGGTGGAGTATATTCATTAGAAAATGCAAACGGAATAATGGTGCGTTGTCCTTCTATCCTGATAGATTCGCACATTATTCTATCGATGGAATTATTCAGAATAATCTCAGCCTTTCCCAAGTTTTCAATTGTAGCGGTAATTGATTCTTTTGCATTTGGGCTTATTTCTTCCAAAACAGGCAATAACTGATGCCTTATTTTATTCCGCTCATATTTATCGGATTTATTGCTGCTATCTTCCCTCCAACCCAGTTTGTTTGCAATTGCAAACTCTTCAATTTCCCTACGATAAAATTTCAACAAGGGGCGGATAGTATTTTCATGCTTTACGTTGATACCGTGTAGTCCGGAAATACCCGTGCCCCTTAACAGATTGATGAAAAAGGTTTCTATGGCATCATCCGCATGATGAGCTGTAACAAGGTACTCAAACCCATTTTTTTGCCTTATTTGCTGAAACCATTCATACCGTAATTGCCTTGCACCCATTTGTACCGACAGTTTATTTTCTTTACAGAACTTTTCAGTTTCAAATTGTATTTGGAAAAAGGGCGCTTCAGACTTTGCAGCTAATTCCTTTACAAAATTTTCATCTTCATCTGATTCCTTTCCTCTCAATTGAAAGTTGCAATGGGCTATTCCATATTTATATCCTGAAAGCCCGAATAATTCTGTCATAACCACAGAATCGAGCCCCCCGCTAACTGCCAATAAAAAAGAAGGTGCCTCATTACCTGAGACCAATTCAGAAAGATATTTTCGAAAGGCTTCTATCATAATGACCACAAATGTAAGAAAACAGGGCATCAGCAGATTTAGTAACATTTCCCTATCTTAGCTCCCTCAAAAAAACCGCATGAAAAAACTACTTATCCTTTCATTCCTCACGTTAAATTCTTCATTTTTAATTTTTTCTCAAAATATAATGACACCCGAATTGCTTTGGCAACTTGGCAGAGTAAGTGGAGAATGCCTTTCTCCAGACGGTAAAAATGTTATCTATGGTGTTACCTATTATAACGTAGAGGCGAATAAAGGGCAAAGGCACCTTTACTCCGTGCCTGTTGCAGGTGGCGAGCCAACACAATTAGCCCCCACCAATGGGGGCGAATACAATGTTCAGTTCTCTCCCGAAGGCAAAATTGAATACATCTATAAGGGCAACTGGTATCAACTAAGTGCAGAAGGAGGCAATGCTAGCCAACTTACCCACGATACAGATGGAATTGACAATGTAAAATATTCACCGGATGGCAAATGGGTGCTATTCACTAAAAATGTGAAGATAGACCCAAGCACTACTGACCTTTACCCCGGCATGACTAAAGCCCATGCCCGTATTATTAATGACCTGATGTATCGCCATTGGTCTACCTGGGAAGATGGAACTTATAGCCATGTTTTTTATGCGCCTTATTCAGCCGGACATATTGATATGAGCAAAGCTAAGGATATTATGAAAGGTGAACGCTACTATTGTCCCCAGCAACCGGAAGGTGGCCCGGAGGATGTAACCTGGAGCCCCGATAGCAAAACCATAGCATACGTTACAAAAAAGAAAACAGGTAAAGAGTATGCCGTTAGCACAAATACCGATATCTATATGTATGATATGTTGTCGGAAAGTACAAAAGACTTTACACAAGACAATCCGGGTTACGATACTCACCCAGTATTTTCACCCGATGGCAGCAAAATAGCCTGGCTCAGTATGGCGCATGATGGTTATGAATCTGACAAAAACCGGATCATGATATATGATTTTGAAACACAAACAAAATATGATTTAACGAAGGATTGGGATGAATCGGCTACATTATTAAAATGGAGCAAGGATAATAGCAAGCTATTTTTCATTGAAAATGCTTTTGGAACAGATCAGCTTTTTGAAATTACCATTCCCAGCAATCTTTCAGGGATAACAAACAAAAACTTCAGGCAAATTACAAGCGGAGACCATGATGTTACTGATATGCTCGGTGAGTCGGGCAATGACATGGTGGTTAGCCGAACCGATATGAATCATGCAAACGAAGTATATAAAGTGGACTTAAAAACCGGGGACTTTACCCAATTAACATTCACCAATAAAAAAGCTTATGACAATATCCACATGGGTAAAATTGAAAAGCGCTGGGTAAAAACAACCGATAATAAAAAAGAATTGGTATGGGTTATCTATCCACCTGATTTCGATTCTACTAAAAAGTACCCTTCCTTGCTCTATTGCCAGGGAGGTCCACAGTCAACCGTATCGCAGTTTTATTCATTCCGCTGGAACTTTCAACTAATGGCGGCCAATGGTTATATTATTGTAGCTCCATGCAGAAGAGGGATGCCTGGTTTCGGCACCGCCTGGAATGCAGAAATAAGCCGCGACTGGGGAGGACAACCCATGCGCGATTACCTGTCTGCCATTGACTCTATTTCCAAACTGCCTTATGTAGATGTAAATCGCAGGGGCGCTGTAGGAGCTAGTTATGGCGGATATTCCATTTTCTTCCTGGCCGGAATACATGATGGACGATTTAAGTCATTTATTGCACATGATGGGGTATTTGACTTAGAGAGCATGTATGGCACTACTGAAGAAGTTTGGTTCCCTAATTGGGAAACAGGCGGCTCATATTGGCAAAAACCGGAACCCGTGGACTATCAGAAATTCAATCCTAAGAACTTTGTAGATAAATGGACCACCCCTATTCTCATTATACAGGGCGAACAAGATTTCCGCGTACCGGTAGAACAAGGATTAGAAGCATTCCAAGCAGCCCAATTAAGAGGCATTAAGAGCAGATTATTATACCTGGATGAAGAATGCCATTGGGTATTGCAACCACAGGATGCCCTGATATGGCAGCACGAATTTTACAAATGGCTCGATGAGACGTTGAAGAATTGAATGGACTATGATTGCGCAGGCAAACAATTCATTTTGAGATAATATTGAGCGGAGCATTGGAAGCTCCTAATATTCCGGTAACAAAAAAAATTTAACTTTGGTGCCACACCTAAATGCGTAGAGCCCCGCAAAATATTATTGTTTTCATCTTTATTTCAGCGTTTTACAACACTGCCATTTTAAAGGCACAAACTAAAACACTGGACGATTATCTCAATACAGCTTTAAAAAGCTCTCCTGTTTTAAAAGACTATTACGGGCAAATTGAGCAAAGTAAATTAGATAGTGCTATAATAGTTTCCAATTATAAGCCCCAAGTCAATCTTACAGGTCAGGCTTTGGTAGCCCCTACTTATGGTCAATATGGGTATGATGAAGCAGTTACTAATGGAGGCAATTATGAGGCAATTGTTAGCGTTTCCCAGCTAATCTTTCCACGCAAAGAAATAAATACAAACAAGAAATTAAGCAATATTGCTCATCAATCTCTTTCGAACCAGGCCAAGCAAACGGAAATACAGTTAAAAAAAGATGTTACAGACAAATATCTAACCATTTGCCTCTTGGAACAGCAGCAAATCTATTTTTCAGAAAGCGATAGTTTCCTGGTTCATGAATTAGTGCTCCTCAAAAATCTTACCGAAAAAGGGATATACAGAATATCTGACTATTATGAATTGTCTGTTGAGGAACAGTCCGAGCGTACGGAATTAGTGAAGCTAAAACTGGATATGGTGCAGTCTTTCAGCGATCTGAACGAAGCCTGCGGAATTTCAGATACTACCCATTACTACTTGGCCGTACCTCAAATTCAAGCCTTCAAACAAGCTGACTACCGGCAATTAACCATGTTTCAAAAATACCAGATTGATAGCAGCCAGATTTCATTTCAGGGCAAATTGCTCGATGCAGAATATAATCCTCATCTTTCGTGGTATGCCGATGCTGGTATGGAGGCATCACAGCCCAACCTGATTTATCGGAGTTTTGGTAATAGCATTGGCCTCAATCTTTCTATGCCTATATATGATGGACACAAAAAAGACCTGAAATATAAATCGCTCAAAATTTCAGATGACACACGCGCCAACTACCAAAACTTCTTTATCCAGAATTACAATAGCCACACAAGCATGCTTGCGAAACAACTAGAAGATAACCTGAACCTACTTATACAGTTACACAAGGAAGAAGAGCAGATAAATAACTGGCGAAAAGTTAACGAAGTGCAATTAGCAGCAGGCAATATATCTATCACGGATTTTCTCATTAGCACTCGCAAAGAACTGGACGTGAAAAACGAAATTACACAAGCCCTCATTAATCAACAACAATTGCAGAATGAATTTAACTATTGGAATCAATAAATATCCGGGGAAAGTCCCTTTCCACGGGCTGCTTTTTACCATACTTGCGTCACTGGCTATGTGCATGGGATGTACTCATAGCGGAGGAAACGATGGAGATGATAATGCAGATACTGCAGTAAAAGGTGGAAAAATAGACGTAAATGTAACTTCTCCGAGGATTGGAAAAATATCTCAATACCAAACCCTGAATGCAACAACCGCTTACCTGTTAAACGACGATGTGCGAGCCCCCATTAGCGGATATTTGCAAAAGGTGAACGTTACCCCAGGTCAGCTAGTAGAAAAAAACGATATACTTTTTTCGATGGAAAGTAAAGAAGCGATTGCTTTGAACCTGGTAAAAGATACGGCATTGCACATTAGCAGCATCATATATGTAAAAGCTACTGAGACAGGAATTGTAAAAACCATCAACAGGCAGTTAGGCGATTACGTGCAAGATGGAGATGTGCTATGTACCGTTGCAAACAGCTCAAGCCTTGTATTTACACTTGAGGTTCCTTTCGAAATGCATGCCTATATTAAAGAAGGTTCTGACTGCTTAATAACTTTACCCGACGGACAGTCTGTAAAAGCACGTGTCAGTTCCAGGATACCGGAAATGGACAGGGCTGTACAAATGGAACGTTATATTTTAAGGACTACTACTCCGCTGAATCTACCTGAAGGATTGATAGCCAACGTAAAAATCCCCACCGACATTCAGAACAATGCAATAATACTGCCCAAATCAGCCATTTTGTGCGATGAAACTCAGGTTCAATTTTGGGTTATGAAGCTGGTACGCGATTCTCTTGCTATCAAAATCCCCGTTGAAAAAGGCGCTGAAACTACAGATAGCGTCCAGATAAAAACTCCGACTTTTTCGGAACAGGATAAAATACTTATAAGCGGTAATTATGGTTTACCTGATACAGCCCTCGTAAAAGTGATAAACAGGTAACCTGAAGAAATGAAGCAACACTTTTTCATAAAATTCAAAAATCCTATACTGGCCATTGTAATTTTTGCCCTGGTAGGGGGTTATTATGTTTCCCGGAATACGAAAACTGCCCTGCTTCCCAATGTAATTTTCCCGAAAGTGAAAATCATTGCAGAAAACGGGGAACAGCCGATAGATAAGATGATGATAACGGTAACCCGTCCGCTGGAAGAGGCTATAAAACAAGTTCCTTACCTGCAAAGGGTTTACAGTACAACCAGCCGCGGAGAATGTGAGATAAATGTCTTCCTGAATTGGGATGCCGATATGGATATCAGCGAGCAACAGATAGAATCGCGGATTAACCAGATTAAAAATATGCTGCCTCCCGATGTGGAGATAAAAGTAGAAAAGATGAGCATGTATTCCGTTACAACTGTGATGGGGTATGTATTAAGCAGCCCAGACAGAACGCCTATAGATCTTAACTGGACTGCACAATACACGGTTAAGCCCTTCTTGTCGCAAGTAGAAGGAGCATCAAAAGTAGAGATTTCAGGTGGGAAGAATAAGGAATACTGGGTGAACCTGAATGCAGCTAAAATGAGTGGCCTGAGGATTACGCCTGCAACGGTTCGCGACGCCATAGCTAAAAATGATTTCATAGAATCTAACGGATATTCTTCCGACTACAACCGTATGTATCTTTCTATTACCGATGCAAGCATCTACAACATCCCGGAATTAGAAAATATCATTGTAAATTCAGATAGTTCGGGCTATGTAAGATTAAAAGATATTGCCACCGTGCAGGTCCATGAAGAACTTGCCTTTACACGCATTCGGGCTGATGGGAAACAGGCATTACTGGTAGATGTGTTACAACAACCCAATGCAAACCTGGTCGACTTCTCCCAGCGGATGGATGAAAAAATAAAGGAGTTGCAAAAGATTCTTCCTTCGGATGTACATATCTCTAACTATTATGACCAGGCAGTTTTTGTAAAAGATGCTGTATCAAGCGTACAAGAGGCTTTAATGATAGGCTTGGCGCTTGCCATCATTATGGTTATTATTTTCCTCCGTTCGCTGAGGGCATCTGTTGCAGTGTTGCTCACTATCCCGGTTACACTTTCGCTTACCTTGATGGTTATTTATGCAGTAGGGTATACTTTTAATATTATGACACTTGGGGCGCTTGCTGCAGCCATCGGTCTTATTATTGACGATGCCATTGTGGTAGTGGAGCAAATTCACCGCATACGGGAAGAGCATCCTGAACTCACCGCTTTTGAGGCTTCCCAGCAAGCTATTCATAAGTTGTTACCTTATATGGTAGGTTCATCGCTGAGTACGCTTGTAATATTTATACCCTTCGCATTTCTGCTGAGTGGTATATCGGGAGCCTACTTCAAAGTACTTACCATCACCATGCTGATAACGCTTGTCTGCTCTTTCTTTGCGACGTGGCTCATCCTTCCCGTTATTTATTCTTATTTCTCCAGAAGTATTAAAACTACTAAAACATCGCATCACGTAAAGCGGCAGAAATGGGTTATCTTCGTTGTTACCCGCCCCTGGACAAGTTTTATTATCATAGCCCTGATGCTGGGAAGTTTTCTATATATAATTCCCCACATAGAAACGGGATTTCTACCCGATATGGATGAGGGTACTATAGTATTGGACTATTTTACACCTCCGGGCACCTCCCTTGAAAAGACAGACAGTATTCTACACAAGGTTGAACGAGCTGTAATGGGCGTGCCTGAAGTAAGCAAAGTGGTAAGACGAACCGGAGCTGAAATGGGTTTTTTTGTAACAGAACCTAATTCCGGCGATTTCCTCATTCAATTAAAAAATACCAGGAAAGTAACTACTGACGCCGTAATTGATGAGATACGTGATACCATACAATCACTCAGCCAACCAATTCATATTGAAATTGGACAGAGAATAGAGGATATTTTAGGTGATTTAATTGGAGAAACGCAGCCTATACAAATCAAAATATACGGAGACGATGCGGACAGACTACATGCCATTGCATCTGGTGTAGCAGATAAAATAAGTGGGATCCCCGGCATCACGGATGTATTTAACGGAGTTACCATTGCAGGTCCCTATATTAATATACGTCCTGATCTAACCAAACTGGCTCAGTTTAATATTGCACCGGAAGATTTCCAATTTCAATTAGCGACCCAATTGAATGGCTCTACTGTAGGAACTGTTTTTGAGAAGCAACAAATGACGAACATACGCCTTGTTCAGTTGAATTATTCACTTTCGGCTGAACAGGCAGGCTATTTTCAAAGTATTGACGATTTGAAACAAAGCTCCGTTTTTTTGCCTGACGGAAGACTTCAGCCCATTACCCATCTCGCAACTATCACACCCACAAAAGGTATATCAGAAATCAATCGTGAAAATCTTCAACCTGTGGTGATGGTAACAGCCCGTTTAAGCAATAGAGATTTGGGCAGTACCATGAGCGACGTAAAGAAGGCGATGCAGAAAATTGTACTACCGCAAGGCTATCATTATTCTTTCGGAGGAACCTACGAAGAGCAACAACAATCTTTCCATGAGTTATTGATAATACTTATCACTTCCTGCCTGTTAGTATTCAGTATTATGCTGTTCCTATTTAAAGATTTCAGGGCTGCATTTGTGGTTCTTGGTATTGCTATACTGGGTGTTACAGGTAGTTGCATAGCATTATTCCTTACGGGAACACCACTCAATGTAGGCAGTTATACGGGGCTTATTATGATTGTAGGTATTATTGGCGAGAATGCCATATTTACGTTCCAGCAATTTGCAGAAGATATACCTAAGCAAGGCGTAAAAGAGGCATTGGTATTTGCTATATCCACCCGTTTACGACCTAAAATAATGACAGCACTTTGTGCCATTATTGCATTGTCACCATTGGCTTTCGGAATAGGCACAGGAGCCACCTTGCATCGCCCGCTCGCTATTGCTGTAATAGGTGGTTTTGTAACAGCACTACCACTATTGCTGATAGTTTACCCTGCTCTACTTGCTCTTGTTTATCGCAAAAAGGATAGTAAGGCCAAAGAATAATTGCCTTGTTGTTTACCAACCATAGTATATAGAGATATTTCCATAGGTGTATGGGTATACCCCTTTTAGTACACAAGTGGAATACGTCTGCGTAAATGACATGCTCCAATGCCGGTATGCCGTGGCAGGACCATAAGCTATATATCCCACATAATTCTCAATTTCCTGTTTAGGTTTTTGAAAATAAATCTGCTCCCGTTTACCATCCACAGAAACGAATGTAGTAACGGTTGGTGGTGGGCTAAACAGGCCTCCCTGAAGCATAGCGCTGTAAAGCACATACTGCACAGCCGATTTAACCATGAAATAGAGCTGCACTTTATTCCAGCCGTTATCCCCTTTTGTAAGTGAACAAGAAAAATGACTCATATACCCTTTAAAATAAGGTTGCATCTTGCCTATCCGTATAGTTGGCCCTGCTTCTATTTCATCCAGCATAGTACCCGCGGAAAGCCCTGCATCAGCTATAATTTCTAAATATCGATGGTTGCTGTATAATTGCTTTTCGGCAGTAAAATTGATATTGAGTAGCGTAGCATTTCTGTATTGATTACTCCATCCGTTGGGTATTGCAGTGTCTCCAATTGTCTTATGCAACCAATGTTGCGCCTGGCCTGCAAATGCATCAGGCCCCATTATTCCAGCTACTATATCTGTCTGAAAATCGTAATTCTTTTTAGCATTAAACGAATAGAGGGAGTATTTAAGCACCTCAGCCCCCGCATACGAATAATCATTGGGCACATAGTAAACGGCAGTAAGGTAATCGGGCGTATACATGATTTGCATGATGCCGAGTCCATACACATTGGTGGCGCTATCTCCTGCTTTAGGCAAGCAATGGTCCAAAAAGAAACGGGAAGGGTGATTCTTCATATAAAATAATGTAACCTGGAGGCCGCTGGTATAAGCCTTGTCAGTGCCTCTTCCAAGGTCGTTCAGGAAATCATCATCCTCATAAGCCCGGAACATATCTGATGGAGCAGCATTTTGCGCCCATAATGTATTTACCTGGCAGAGTAATGCTCCGAATAAAAATAGGGTTACTATGAACTTATGCATTATATAGGATAATCGAACGCAATAATAATAAGAAAAGTGTACGACCTTATATGGCATTTGTCCATATTTGCACTATGATAAATTCTATTTCCGAAAGAGATAAAAAAGTAACCTGGCATCCGTTTACGCATCAGAAACAAGCCATATCACCCCTTAATATTGTGAAAGGTGATGGCGTTTACCTGGTAGATGAAAATGGTAATAAATACATCGATGCATTTTCATCATGGTGGGTAAACTTACATGGTCATGCTAATCCCTATATTGCTGAAAAGATATACGAACAGGCTAAAAAACTGGAACAGGTTGCCTTTTCAGATTTCACACACGAGCAGG
>JABDCH010000009.1 GCA_013288205.1 Bacteroidota bacterium
TTATTGAATGCTGCTTTGCATGCAGGCTATAAGTTAAAATATTTACTTCAGGCAGGTTTGGTAGGTAGCCGTGTAAAAGAAGGTGAACAAACACCTGCAGAACCATCACCGGAGCAATGCTTCGATCGTTTTGCGGGCAGGGTAATGTTTCCTATCCACAATGTAAGTGGCAGGGTTATTGCTTTTGGAGGAAGGACCCTTAAGAAAGATAAAAGTGTTGCTAAATATGTAAACTCCCCTGAAACGCTGCTCTATCATAAGAGTAATGTATTGTATGGCATACATCTGGCGCGCAAAGGCCTTACAGCAGAAGACAATTGTTTCCTGGTAGAAGGATATGCTGATGTTATATCCATGCACCAGGCAGGGGTTGAAAATACGGTAGCATCCTCCGGCACTTCGCTTACTGTTGAACAGGTGAGGCTGATACGGCGTTATACCCCTAATCTTACCATACTATATGATGGGGATGAAGCCGGGTTAAAAGCAAGTGAACGCGGGCTCGTAATTGCATTGAAAGAAGGAATGAACGTAAAATTAGTTACGCTTCCTCCCGAAGACGATCCGGATACGTTTGCCCGGAAACACGCACCGGAAGAATTAAAAAGATATCTGAAGACAAATGCAGTTGATTTTATAGTATTCCGTACTAGGACATTGGCAAAACTATCGGAAGGAGACCCGGTGAAACGAGCGGAACTGATACGGGATATTGTAGGGGCTATTGCCAACATACCTGAAATGATAACACGCTCAGTCTATATTAGAGAATGCAGCAGGCTGCTATATGTAGAAGAAGCTGTTTTGTGGAGTGAGCTCCGTAAAGTGCGGCGCAAACTATTTGATGAAGGTCCTACAAATGTTATAACGCCTAAACCAGCCGAAGTTATTCCACGGGTTTTGCCGGAAAATTCAACTGCCTTTACTTGCGAACCGCAGGAGAAAGAATTGATAAGGGTACTTGTTAAATATGGGGAGGAAGAAACTACGTTTGTAGGGGAACTGGAACCTGGTCAGGATGAACCACCAATCTATACCATGAAGATTGCAGATTATGTTATTCAAAACCTAAAGGCAGATGATATTACATTCGAAAATAGGTTGTGCCAGGATATTTATAATGAGTGTTGTTCCTTATTTGAACGGAAAGAAAAAATAAATGAGGATTATTTCATGCGCCACCAAGATGAAGACATCAGCAATTTTAGCATGTCGCTTGTCAACGATAACTACATAATGAGTGATTGGAGCCGCAGAAGTATTGGTATAAAAACAGAGAAAGACCATTTGGGATTGACCACCGAAAAAGCCGTTTATGCTTTGAAAAGCCGCCGGGTAGAACTCATGATAAAAGAATTGCAAGAACATATTCGCCAACCCCTCAACGACGAGGACTTGGGTAAAATGCAGGAACAGCAAAGACGACTTGATACCGCTAAAAGAATGCTGAAGAAAAAACTGGGCAGAGTAATCTGATTCCTTTATTACTTTAGCGATTTATAGAATTCCAACAGCCTTGGAGTATGTACCTTCAGGCTTAATTTTTCTCGATTCACTAAAAGTCTTTTCACTTGCTCATTATAAGGAGTATCTCCAATCAATTTCCTTACATCTTTAAAATCTTCTTTGTTAGTAACAGTTTTCCCTAAAGAATATCTATTCACAATCCAGCTTTGATATTGTACGTCAGCGGAAACAAGAATAGGTATCCCGGATTCCACATAATTGAATAGTTTTAAAGTTGTCGCATATTTAATCTTTAAATCAGATTGACCGGATGCTCCCATAAAAAAAGGCATTATTCCATAGTGGTATTTAGACAGTTCTTCCGAAAGCTTGGTTTGTGAAACAGGAGCGTGGTAATGGAAGTAAGTCGACTTTTTCGCAATTTCTTCATATTCTTCATAATCTGCTTTAATTACCGAAGGGCTGGGATAAATGTGAAAATGTATTTTTTGCTCACTCAAATATTCTATCAGCCAATGAAACTGTGTAGCGCCATAATGAGCTTTATCCCTGTGCGAACCCATTACCCCTCCGGCATATACAAGATGAATATCATCAGTCGAAAACTTCCGATTTACATTAAAAAAAGCATCATTGTCAGTATACAGGGGGAAAAATATTCTTCTTCCTGATTTTTTTAGGTTTAGCATCCTCATCCCTTCGCGTGGTTCAAGGCTATTGGCCACAATGCCATCTGATTCTGCCAGACAAGCTTTTTCATACGGCAATTCTTCTTTCAGCCAAGTGTACTTTGGAGTTGTTCCATAATAGATAGTAAATACATCCTGGTAATCTATTACAAATGGAATAGAGGGATTTATTTTTTTCCAAGCTTCTTTGGCTATATACGGATACTTGCTTTTGGGTGCAAACCCATGTACAATATAGGGTTCTGGGAGCGATTTTATAAATCTCCTTAAATGCCATTCGTTGCGAAACAAATAAGTATAATCTATCCCGGGATTTGAGAATTTCTCCACATACCCTCTTTTATGACAAAGCAAAACCGTAGTAAATGTATCGAGCCTTTTACTCCATTTAGCTACCCGTGCAACACGGGGAGGAAGCGATTCGCCAACATATACTATTACTTTGGCATTTGTTTTGTTTTGAAAGGTTTTGGCTGAGATGCCCAGTACAAAAAGTATTCTATCGTATGCCGATGTAATCTTTTCATAGGCAAACCATCTTAATTTATTAATAAATACTTTTGCAGAAGGTGATAATAGCATAAATAAGTCCTACTCAAAGAGTCAGAAAGACAAAATTAACTTAATTGGGGAATAAAGGCGGAGCATTATTTATGAAAAGAAACAGGGGTAACTATCTTTTATATTATTAATTTTATCTGCTGAATGAAAAAAATGAAACGCACAATAATTATAGGAGCAAGGGCTGATGGCCATGCCAATGTTGTACTAGAGATTTTAAAGGCAGGTAAAAAGTACGAAGTTGTTGGTTTTGTTGATGACAACCCTACAAAACTGGGCTCAGCAATTAAAGGAATTAAAGTTATAGGTAATACAGGCCAGTTGGCCACTTTCAAGAAAAAGCTCGGCGTTGAGTGCGGTATAGTTGCTATTGGAGACAATCCTTTAAGAAGAAAATTATCGAATAAGATTGTTGATGCCGGATTGGAACTGATTAATGCTATTCACCCAACAGTTTGGCTTGATCCTGATGTAACAATTGGTAAAGGATGTTACATAGGACAGGGAGTAATTGTAGTTACAGGAAGCAAAATTGGCAACTGTGTAAATATTCATACAGCTGCCACCATCGACCATGATAATATTATTGAAGATGGGGCCAACCTGGGACCAGGAGTCCATACTGCTGGTAGGGTTAAGATTGGTAAAGATGCTTTTTTAGGTACTGGAGCTATTGTTATACCCGATGGATCGGTTGGTGAAGGTTCAGTTATTGGAGCTGGTTCAGTTGTAATAAATAATAGTGAACCTTATTTTACTTACGTTGGTATACCTGCAAGAAAATTACAAGCGGTATTAAAGGTGAATAAAATGTGAAGAATTGATAAGTTGTATTTTTAGGTGGCAGTCATTCCACGTAAAGATAATCGTAGAATCCTTTATTGTGCCTAACAAGAGTAAAGGAATAATGAATAAGGATCTTGCTTTTCTATAAAAATAGAATATTGTTTTTATATTACCTTTGTTCATAAAAGCCATTGTTTTGAAGAAAATATTTCAATGTTTAACTTATCTTTTATTATTTTCATTTAATCTACAAGGGCAACCTGCATGGACCCAAAAGGCAAATTTCCCTGGGGGACCAATAGCTGCAACCGTGGGTTTCTCCATTGGACACTATGGCTTTATCGGTTGCGGAACGAACCTTCCAATATGGAACCTAGCAGGTGCAACATCTGATTTTTGGCGCTGGGATGCTTATACAAATACTTGGACAAAAATTGCAAATTATCCGGGAGGCTCTATGGAAATGGGGATTGGTTTTACTATTGAAGGTAAAGGATTTATTGGCTTTGGTTGGAACGGAGCAGGTATTAAAAACTTATATAGTTATGATACAGTTACCAATGCCTGGACCCAGATGGCTACTTTTCCGGGTTTAGGACGATATGCTACTAATGATTTTGTAATTGGCCATAAAGCATATATAATTGGAGGTTCTGTCGCCGGCCCACCTTATCTTAGTGATGTCTGGGTGTACGATGCACATCAAAACTCCTGGAAACAATTGAATAATTTTCCGGAAAATAACATAGAAGCTGTTGTTGCGTTTTCTATTGGCAATCATGGTTATGCAGGGAATGGATATAATAATCCAGGGTGCTATACAACGATGTACGAATATGATACAGCCAGTGATACTTGGATCAAAATTGCCCCCATTCCTTATGCTTATGGAGTTGGAGGCGACAACGTAGATTGCAGCATTGGTTCAAGAGGATATGTTTTTAATGGAGATAACTGCGCCACACCTGGAATTCAAACGGGGTGGATGTACGATACGGTTACGAAAGCATGGTGTGCCTTTACAGATATAGGAATATTGGCAATCTCAAGGGCATTCACCTCAGCTTTTGTTATAAATAATCATCTTTACATGGGGACCGGATACGATACTACATATCATAATTTAGGGGATCTTTGGGAATATACCCCCTCGTCAAAATTTACCGTTTCTGATACTGCCAAATGTGGTCAAGATACAGTTCATTTTTCAGGAACTACCAGTTATCTAAATCCTACCTGGAAGTGGTCGTTCCCGGGTGGCAACCCAGCTACTTCTAATCTGCAAAATCCAGAAATTATATATTCTACTTTGGGCACTTATAAGGCAACTCTAATTATTGATGCTTGCGGCGGAATAGATACCGTCAGTAGAACCATTACAATTACAGGAGGCTCTTTAGCTTCTGCTATAAAAGGAAAAATATCTTTATGTATAGGGAGTTCTGATACACTTGTTGCTTCAGGCGGGGGTACTTACCAATGGAGCAATGGCGCAACTACAAGTACCATAATCACTACTCCATACGCCGACACAACTTATTCTGTAACGGTAATCAACGGAACATGCAAACAAGACACTAGTATAAGGATTAGTATAAGCAAATTGACTGCGACCATTTCACCCCCATCAACTATTTGCCAGGGAGATACTATGACATTAGGTGCATCAGGTGGAGGTACTTATAGATGGAGCACGGGTTCGTCTACAAGCAGTATTTCGATTGTAGCATCCTTCACTACAACCTATTCAGTAGTTATAACCAATGGGCCTTGTATAAAAGATACCAGTGTAATGGTGACAGTAAATCCATCTCCCATAGCGCATATTAATGGTACCAACCAAATATGTAAAGGCGATAATGATACACTTATTGCTACCGGCGGCGGAACCTATCTATGGAATACCGGGCAAACTTCCAGCAGTATTACGGTAACCCCAAATTCTACCGCCGTTTATACGGTAGTTATAACTAATTCTTTCCACTGCAAGGCCGATACACTGTTCCAAGTAAATGTTGCTTTGCCTATTGATTCTATCACGGGTTCTTCCATTTTATGTCGCGGTGATAGCATTACTCTAAACGCCATAGGAGGAACTATTTACCGGTGGAATACTGGTGCAACTACCAGCTCAATTAAGGTTTATCCGGACAATAATACAACTTACTATGTTGCAAATGCATGTCATGACACCACAAGAAAAACTGTTTTCGTAGATAATATCTTTTCTTATTTATATGCCTGCTGCGACACTACCATTAAAATTCCGGGTAGTCCTGTCATACTTGATGCATCTGGTGCAACCAACTATTATTGGCTTCCCAATACAAATATAAGTTGCGATTCTTGCCCTAATCCGATTGTTACTCCTACCGTAACGACAACATATACTGTAATTACTATTGATTCTGCCGGATGTAAAGCTGAACGAAGCATTACTATTTACCTAAAGGAATGTTACTTTGGTAATGTTCCCAATGTGTTTACTCCAAACGGAGATGGAATCAATGATAATTTCACCATAGTCACATCTGAAATTTCGGGCTATACTATCTCTATTTATGACCGTTGGGGCTTAGAGATGTTCCATTCTACTAATCCAACTTTACATTGGGATGGCAGTACGAAGAACGGTGGTGAAGCTCCGGCAGGAGTTTATTATTATATTATAAAATATAGTTGTAACGAAAAATCATCTACCAAAGATGGCTTTTTACAACTAATTCGGTAGCTTTTTAAGCAAACCCTTTTTCTTTCTTAACCGCTTCATAAGCCTCCTGTACCTTCTTGAACTTTTCTTCAGCCGCCTTGCGCACATCCTCACCTAAGTGGGTCACCCTGTCAGGATGATATTTTAATGCCATTTGGCGGTATGCTTTTTTTATTCCTTCTTCTGTAGTATTCCGTTCAATACCCAGTATTTCATATGCCCTATTGTCTGTTGTGCTCTTATTGCCACCAAACATAGCTCCCATTGCCTTGAAATCGGTTGCGCTTATTTCCAGAAAGGTAGCTATCCTGTATAGGATATTTTGTTCGGCAGAAGAAAAGTGCCTATCCGCATAAGCGACCCCAAATAAATAATGCAATACTTGCAATCGGCTATGGTAATTCATATTTTCCCGGGCTACCGCGCAAATGTGGTCAAGCGGAATACCTTTTTTCAATGCTTCACGTAGCAATAGCAGATTTTGCTTGGTTTTTTCCACCCCAAACTGCTTCACAAAAAAATCTTTTACATAATCAAGCTCCGAACGGGTAGCTTGACCATCGCTACTCATTACGGCAGCGGTAAGAGACACCAGGATAAAATTAAAATCGCCTGTATACTTATTAAGCACACTGTCCAGGTTAACGTGTACAGACCCTCCGCTTTGCTGCCTGGAACCAAGGTATACATCTGCCAGGCTGCCCAGCAGGAAACCTGCAACAGCGCCATCAAACTTTAGAAAAATATACCCGATAAATGCTCCAAAAAATTTCCACATACAGTATCAACCTACTTTGCAGGGCGCAAAAATATACTGTTTTTGAGTACCAATCTGAAAAACCTGCTTATTATAAACCACCAACTATTAACTAAATTGTTAATTTTGGGCTGTTCTAAGAATATGTTTGCACTCTTAAAAAAAGAAATTTCAGGTTTTCTTGGTTCTCTGATAGGCTACATTGTAATATGTGTATTTCTTATTACAGTAGGATTATTGTTATGGGTCTTCCCTTTCAATTCTAACATACTCAATAGCGGGTATGCCGGCATTGACCCTTTATTTGTCCTTGCTCCCTGGGTTTTTATGTTTCTTATTCCGGCAGTAACCATGCGTTCCTTTGCAGAGGAAAAGAAAACGGGTACTATTGAACTGCTTCTCACCCACCCTTTAAGCGATCTTGAAATTATTCTTGCCAAATACTTTGCCTGCATAGCATTGGTAATATTGGCGCTTCTTCCTACACTTGTTTATTATGTGTCAGTATCTGTGCTTGGATATCCCCCGGGCAATATTGATAATGGCCGTACTTGGGGCTCTTATTTTGGATTAATCTTTTTAACAAGCGGATTTGTAGCTATCGGAATATTTGCCTCTTCCATCAGCAGTAACCAAATAGTATCTTTCATTTTTGCCATATTACTTTGTTTTATATGTTACAGCGGATTTGCATTTATCGGGCAGTATGTATCATCCGGATTTGCAGGTAATTTTATTCAGTCTGTTGGTATTAGCATGCACTATTCGTCCATGAGCAGGGGCGTTATCGATACCCGGGATGTAATTTATTTTGCCAGCATTTCAATTGCCTTCATTTTAATGACCCGAACCGCATTAGAGAGCAGGAAATGGTGAACCCGGAAAATACACATAAGAAAAAATCTGCCGGGAGAGACCTTGTAAAGCTTGCTCTTGGGTTGGTTATGTTATTCCTGCTAAACTATGTGGGGTCTTTTGTTTTCCATCGCTTCGATTTGACGTCTGAGAAAAGATACACTCTTTCTCCTCAATCTAAAAACATAGCTGAAAACATAGAGGGTACTGCATTTTTTAAAGTTTACCTGGAAGGCAGCAAACTTCCCGCCGGCCTCGTTCGCCTGCGTGATGAAACGAAAGAAATGCTGGATGAATTCAGGGCCTATTCGGGTGGAAAAATACAATATGAATTTGTGGACCCTTCAGCAAATCCCAACCCAGATGAGCGGCAGGCATTTTATAAGCAGCTATATAAGCAAGGGCTTTCTCCTGTTGATTTGCAGGTACAGGAATCTTCCGGCAATTCTGACCTTATGATATTCCCCGGCGCTATTCTTTCTTATAGGGGAAGGGATATCGCTATGCCTATTTTACAAAATCAGGGCAACCAGGATCCTATGACGACCATCAATCATTCTATTGAGCAATTAGAATATGACATTGATAACGCTATCCATAAACTTGGCATCGATTTTAAGCCAAGAGTGGCTTTTATTCAAGGCCAAGGGGAGCTTGATTCTGTTAAAACAGCAAGCGCTACTAAAGCCCTGAGCGAATATTATGCAATTAGAAGCATTACTATAAATCATCATAGTGGTTCCCTAATGGATTCGGGAGGGATAGTGAGCTATGCAGCCATCGTAATCGCCAAACCAGATACTGCTTTCTCGGAAGAAGACAAACTCGTTATTGATCAATATATAATGCACGGAGGAAAAGTTTTTTGGCTCGTTGACCCATTATATTGCCCTATAGATTCATTAGTTGCCAATGGCCGGACCATGGCTTTCCCGAATGATTTGAACCTGGAGGATATGTTCTTTCAATATGGCGTAAGGCTAAACAATAATGTTGTGCTCGATTACCAATGTTCAGCCGTGCCGATCAACGTAGCGCTACGGGGAGAACAGCCACAATGGCAGTTAGGCCAGTGGTTTTATGAACCGCTAATTGGCGCAACGGGTAGCAACCTCATCGTAAAAAATCTTGGCCTAGTGGAATTCAATATCGCCAGTACACTTGACACTATCGCTGTAAGAAATATCAAGAAGACCATATTGCTGGCCACATCAAAATATACCAAACTGGAAAGCGCACCGGCCCGCATAAGTACCGGAATAATACACCTGCATCTCAACGAAGACCTCTTTAAACAATCATTTCAGCCGGTGGCGGTTCTACTGGAAGGGAAATTCGCTTCACTCTACAGGAACCGGATCCCTTATCCATTCAATACTGCTAAATATTATTTCTTGCCTGAGAGCAAGTCTACAGCTATGATTGTAGTATCAGACGGCGATGTTATCAGAAACGAAACTGCATACGGCGGACATGTTGCATTGCCACTTGGGGAGGATAAGTATACGCAGCAAACACACAGCAACAAAGAGTTTATCTTGAACTGCATGAACTATCTCTGTGGTGATTCGAGTCTGCTTTCGGTTAGAGGCCGTGAATTACAGGTACGCCTGCTCGACGATAAAAAAGTGAAACTGCAGAAAACCCAATGGCAGGTTATTAACCTAGCTGTACCTGTACTTCTAATTATCATTCTAGGCCTTATTTTGTCTGCCTTGCGAAAAGCAAAGTATGCGAAGTAGATAATAAAGTAGTCCTTTATAGGAAACTATCTATTATGTAAAGTGCGCTAACAGCCTCTGCAAAAATCCAATAGGTTTCTAAAAATAGAATTGTTCATATTTACATAACAATATCATTTGCATATCTGAAAAAATTTGCGACATTTGATGCCTATAACAAAGTATGCAGAAAATCTACCAGTCAATTTTAGAAAGGGTAAAAAAGAGACAGCGAAGCCTAGCTTTGCTGATTGACCCTGATAAATTCAAATCGAGCGCAGCCCTTGAAAATGCGGTACGGTCGGACGTAGATTATATTTTTGTAGGAGGAAGTTTATTAAGTACAGGAAGCCTGCAGCAATGTGTTGAAATAATTAAGAAAGCAACCTCTACCCCACTGATACTTTTTCCAGGCTCAACCGACCAAATTGACCCTCATGCAGATGGCATTCTTTTCCTATCATTAATTTCGGGAAGAAACCCCGATAACCTGATAGGCAAACATGTTGTAAGCGCCCCCATACTAAAAAAAACATCGCTTGAAATTATTCCTACGGGATATATGCTTATTGAAGGAGGTAACACAACTTCTGTAGCTTATATGAGCAATACTTTACCGATACCAAATAATAAAACTGATATTGCTGTTTGCACAGCTATGGCAGGTGAAATGTTGGGTTTAAAGCTAATTTATATGGATACGGGCAGCGGAGCGCTGAATCATGTTCCGCTAAGTATGATTAAAAATGTAAAAAAGAATATCGATGTACCACTTATTGTTGGCGGGGGTATAAAAACCCCCGAACAAGCGTATACTGTATGTAATGCAGGGGCCGATATAATTGTGATTGGTACCGTTACCGAACAAACACCTGAAATTATTGGAGAAATAGCAAGCGCAGTACATCAAAACTCCTCCCACACAATAGACTTAAACGAATAATAAACATGAAGCAAAATTAGGCCACCTAACCATAAATTAAAATAAATGAAGTTAATAGTAATTACCCCCTCTAGTACTATTGAAGATGAACACTACATATTAGGCAAAATGCTTGATATGGGACTTACAACTTTGCACGTCCGAAAACCAAAGCTCTCTAAAAGAGAACTTAGCATATACCTTAACGGGTTCACAAAAAGCCAGCAAAAAAAAATTATACTGCATATACATTATGGCCTACTGTGGGACTTTCATTTAAAAGGCGTTCATGTGTCAAAGCGACAACGAAAAAAGAAAATCAAGTTTGCTATGCGTAAAGCTATATTATACCTGCGAAGGGGAAACTTCCAGATAGGCGCATCTTGTGAGAGCTTTCAATCGTTAGATGATCTTTATAAAGATTTTGATTATATCTTTATTTATCCTGTATTTCCAGGCCTCAATGGGCATTTACCCGGCATTAACATGGGTAGCATGAAAAAAATCCTTCCTTCCTATCCCGAAAAGGTTATTGCAAAAGGAGGCACTACACCCGATAACATAGGCATAGCTCATAAATTAGGTTTTTCAGGAGTAGCTTTCCAGGAATATCTATGGGACAAGCCTGAACCTTTAGTATCCTTCCAAAAAATTTTAGACACCTTCCGCGAGGAAGGATTAACCCTTGAATAAACCATGAACGAATCTATAACACAATCACTTCCCCCTGAACTACATTTTAGCTCTACCTGGTACGGACCGGCTATGGCTCAGCGGAAAAGTGAATGGACAATAGAACTGACATCGCCTGAAATAAAAGAATTGGAGAAAGCCGCCGAACCTTTGATCGATTCTGAACAAAACATAGGCTCGCTCACAGCTTCGGGTTTTTCCCTACCAATATTAGGGCCCAAACTCAGCGCTATGCGCGAAGAATTAATTCATGAGCGTGGCTTTTCCTTATTGAAAGGGCTGCCGGTGGAAAAATATACGGAGTGTGAAGCCGGCACTATTTTTTACGGATTGGGTTGTCATCTGGGTTCTCCGCGCTCACAAAATGCTATGGGGCATATGCTTGGGCATGTTCGTGATTTAGGCAAAAAAAGTAGCGACCCTACTACACGCATTTACCAGACTAATGAGCGGCAAACATTTCACACTGACTCTTCGGATGTTGTTGGTCTGCTCTGTTTAAAAACAGCCAAAACCGGGGGAACCTCTTTACTGGTAAGCGCTTCAACTATTTATAATGAGATGCGCAAACACCGGCCAGATTTGCTAAAACTTTTATTGGAGCCTATAGCAACCGACCGCAGAGGCGAGGTTCCGGAAGGAATGTTGCCTTATTTGCTGATACCTGTTTTTAATTTTTATAAAGAATTTCTTACCCCATTTTACCAACGTCAATATATTGATTCGGCACAGCGTTTCGAAGATGCACCCCGCCTGACACCATTGCATGTTGAAGCACTGGATATGTTCGATAGGCTTGCCAACGATCCAAAACTATATCTGTCCATGGACTTGGAGCCTGGCGATATGCAATTTGTATATAATCATGCACTGTTGCACGATCGTACCGGATTCGAAGATTGGGACGACCCGGCAAAAAAGCGCCACCTGCTGAGATTATGGTTGTCTATTCCCGGCGACCGCCCTTTGCCGGAAGTGTTTGTATCGCGCTATGGTACAATTGAAATTGGAAACCGTGGCGGCATCATTGTTCGTGGCACCATGCTAACCATCCCCTGGACAGTTTAGTTATTTCAGCACCAGTTGCACAGTATACCTGCTTCGTTGTTCGAGCAGAATATTTCTTTCCGCAACAAGTTTATCAATTGTTGCCTGGTCGTAATAACGAATGGTGAAAAGCTCTACATTATCATTATACAGCACCCTGTAATTATCCTGGAAGGCATCCAACAGCTCGGGGAGTTTGCTAATTCCATTATCAAAACATACGGAGAAATTGATGGCAGAATGTTGCATCATATTTACTTTAACTTTCAGTTTAGCGAATATATCGAAAATAAAACTCAGGTTTTCTTCTGCAATAAATGAAAAGTCTTTGGGTGATAATGACAACAGCGCCTGGTCGGCTTTTGAAATAAAGCAAGGAATAGACAAAGGCGTACTATCTGCATCAATGCAAGTACCCGCTGAGGCGGGCTCTATGAAAGGTTTTACATACAAAGGAATATTTTTGTTTTGGAGGGGTTTAATAGTTTTCGGGTGTATTACCGAAGCACCGTAATAGGCAAGTTCAATAGCATCCTGGTAACTCAGGCGCTCTATTTTAACCGTATCGCTAAATTTTTTAGGGTCGGCGTTTAATACCCCGGGCACATCCTTCCATATAGTAACCGATTCTGCATTGGTACAATAGGCAATAATAGCCGCTGTGTAATCGGAGCCCTCTCTGCCGAGAGTGGTAGTTTTTCCATCAGTTGTACAGCCAATGAAACCTTGTGTGATTATTATATCTGATTTAGTAAGCGTTTCAAAACACTTTTCTGCTTTTGTAAAATCTACCTTTGCATCGCGATAATTGGCATCCGTGCAAACAAATTTCCGGGCATCTATCCATGTATTCGTTATTCCTTCATCGGAAAGGAAGCAGCTTACGATGTGTGTGGAAATTATTTCGCCATACGAAACTATTTGATCGTACCTCTCATCATAATTGGTTAAAGGATACTCCTTTACCAATTTGCGCAATTCTGAAAACGTTTCCTGAAGAATGTCGCAAACCTTATCCTTATATAAGCATGTTATACAGGCTTTAGCAATCCCATAATGATACTCTTCTATTTCCCTGATTAATACTTCCGTCTCTTTAGCATTTAATTTGGGTACGAGTTTTTCCAGTGCATTGGTGGTTTTTCCCATAGCCGAAACCACTACGATAATCTTTCCGTCGGTAGCTTTCAATATTTCCGCTACTCTTTTTAAGCCATCTGCATCTTTTACCGAGGCCCCACCAAATTTGAATACTCTCATGGTTATAGCTTTATGTCCTTCAATTCACTTTCATAAAGGGTGCAATTCGCCCACTCCTTGCTGAAAACGGTATTATATTTTTTATAAAACTGAATGGCAGGATCATTCCAATGAAGCACCTGCCAGTCTATTTTACGAACGCCCATTTGTTTTGCAGCTTTAACAACCTCCTCAAACAACTTCCCCCCTACACCCGAACGCCTATGCTTTTCGGTAACTATAATATCGTCCAGGTATATAGCCTTCCCTTTCCAGGTAGAATATTTAATGTAATACAGGGCCATTCCTACAACATAGCCATCTATTTCAGCTACAAAAGCGCTATAAATAGCATTTGGCCCGAAACCATCGGCTTCCATCTCAACAATAGTAACTTCTACGGCATCAGGTTCTTTTTCATAGGCTGCTAATTCCTTTACCAGGCCTAATATAGCAGGTACATCATCCTTTACTGCTTTGCGTATCAAATAGTTCATACAGAGTTAATATAGATAAACTCCAAAAATACCTATATTTGATGTCCAAAAAAAATTGAATCAGTTAATTATCATGGAAAAAGTACAAACATTAGGAGAATTTATAGTTGAGAAGCAGGACGATTTTTTATATGCCAAAGGCGAGTTGACAAGACTATTGAGCGACATTGCCATTGCAGCCAAAATAGTAAACAGGGAAGTTAATAAAGCCGGACTTGCAGGTATACTGGGTGAAACCGGAGATATGAATGTACAAGGCGAAAAGGTTAAAAAGCTGGATATTATAGCAAATGAACAGTTTATTGCGGCCTTGAGTGTGGGTGGTGAATGCTGTGCTATTGCATCGGAAGAAAATGAAGAAATTATAACTGTAACCAATGCCGTATCAAAAGGTGCTAAATATGTAGTAGCGTTAGACCCTCTTGATGGTTCCTCTAATATTGATGTGAATGTTTCGGTAGGTACTATCTTCTCTATATATCGTCGTATCAGCCTTTCAGGCCCCGGTAAGCTGGAAGATTTCCTTCAAGCCGGAACTGAACAGGTTGCTGCCGGATATGTTATTTATGGTTCTTCTACCATGATGGTATATACTACCGGTAAAGGGGTTAACGGGTTTACATTAGATCCATCTATTGGCGAGTTCTGCCTCTCGCACCCCAATATGCAAATACCTAAAAAAGGAAAAACATACTCTATAAACGAAGGTAACTATGTGCATTTCCCTGAAGGAGTAAAGAAATTTATCAAATATTGCCAGGAAGAAGACACCGCGACCAACCGTCCGTTTTCTTCCCGTTACATTGGTTCTGCCGTAGCTGACATTCACCGCAATTTAATTACTGGAGGTGTATTCTTATACCCCACCACTTCGGCATCGCCCAAAGGTAAATTACGACTGGTGTATGAATGTAACCCATTGGCATTTATCTTGGAACAAGCCGGAGGAAAAGCAACAAGTGGCACCAAACGTATTATGGACCTTAAGCCCACTGATCTTCACCAACGCACACCCATGTTCATAGGCTCAAAAGATATGGTAGATAAGATTGAGGAATTGCTTGCCAAATACTCTGTTAGCGCTAAAGCTTAATCGTTCAATTTACTAAGTACATTAGGCATTACTTTCGGAGCAATTTCCACAAGGTGATTGTAAACCCAGGTATTATGAAAATCAACGTATTTTTCGTTGGTTTCCTGGCTGAAGAGGTTTAGCAAGATAAGCACTACGCTTACTAAAAATGCCCATTTAACCAGCCCGAATATTCCACCGGCAATATGATTTAGGAACCCTATGTTAAGGGCTTTCGTGAGCTTTTCAATTTGTTTGGAGATTAAAAATATAATCACCAGTACTACGATAAAAACTACCACAAACGTTGCTAAAGATACATAGTGCTGCGATGTGTCCTCATCCACATGGGCATTTATGAATGCTGCTAAATAGCTGTAATATTTTATTGAAACATAGGCCGCAATTATTATACCGGCAAATGATGTTAATTGTGAAATAATTCCTTTATAAACACCCCAATATACTCCCCACAAAAGAGGAATCAGTAAAATAATATCTGTCTTTGCCATAGTTTTGCAAATATACATTTAGTTCATAATGCCAATAAAGTAGACTGCTCAACTTGTAAAATACTTCCGACGCTATAACTTTATTAACTTTACAACCTATGGATGAAGCGTTACAGGCCGAGTGGAAAGATTTAGTTAAGCGGATAGAGCTGACTTTTGGAGAGGGTATTGAAATAGAAACCATCATCGTACTGATAGGTATGCAGGAATTGGGAAAAGGCTATTTTAAACCTACAAAAGACGAAAAGTTAGATTTGCTTCATATTGCAACATGCACGTTAATGGAGCCCCTGGGCTATTATAAATATATCGGCAAAGATGCTGACGGCTGGCCTCACTGGGAAACCGTGAGTAACCTGCCTACTCTTAAACCCGGACAGCAAAAAGAAATATTGAAACGGGCTATTATTACGTATTTTAAGGAGAATGAATTGGCCACATCTTAGCAAACAATAAATCGTAATGAGGAATCCCGACATAGAAAAACTCTATAAAATATACCTGGAACATCCTGTTGTATGTACCGATACACGTAATATTAAAGCCGGCAGCCTGTTTTTTGCACTAAAAGGAGCTAACTTCAACGCTAACGAATTTGCACTACAAGCAATTGATAGTGGTTGTAGCTATGCTATAATTGATGATGAAAATTATTATACCAATTCGTGCATTTTAGTGGCAGATGTATTAACCACATTGCAAAAACTGGCTACCCATCATCGCCGTCAATTTACCATCCCAGTAATTGGTATCACCGGCACAAATGGAAAAACCACCACGAAAGAATTAACTGCCGCTGTGTTATCTAAAAAGTATACTACTTTATTTACGCAGGGCAATTTAAATAACCACATTGGAGTACCGCTTACATTGCTCAACATCACTAACAAGCATGGTATTGCTGTTATTGAAATGGGCGCCAACCATGTAGGGGAAATTGCTCAGTTATGCCAAATTGCAGAACCAGATTACGGAATCATCACCAACATAGGTAAAGCTCATTTGGAAGGATTTGGAGGATATGAAGGCGTTATAAAAGCAAAAAGCGAACTATATAAATACATACAAAAAAAAGGTGGCAAGCTATTTGTAAATGCAGATGATAGCCTGCTTATGGAGCTTTCTGAGGGAATTGAAAGATATATGTACGGAACATCCCCCCAAGCAAATATTAAAGGTGCTATTGACTCGACTAGCTTCTTAGCAAAAGGAACTATTACAATAAATGGCCTCGCAGTAGAGGTGAACAGTAACCTGGCGGGTTCATATAATTTTCACAACATACTTGCAGCGAGTGCAGTTGGTAATAATTTTGGAATTCCATTGCAACAAATTAAAGCAGCTATTGAGGAATATAATCCTTCGAATAACCGCTCACAAATAATAAAAAAGAATAGCAACACTATATGGATGGATGCCTATAATGCTAACCCCAGCAGCATGAAAATTGCCATCGAAAACTTTTCCAGTTTGAATACGCCGGATAAAATATTGATTTTAGGTGATATGTTTGAACTGGGCAATGATAGCCATAAAGAACACCAGTCCATTGCAGATTTAATAGATACACATACCGGCTGGGGCGGTATTTATTTGATAGGAAAAGAATTTTCGCAGATAAAAACCCAGGGTAAGACATTTACTACCACAGATGAATTTATGAAATGGTTGGTGGAGCATCCTTTTAAAAACGCGACTATTTTATTAAAGGGTTCAAGGGGTATGCAGATGGAGTTCATCCTCCAAAAAATGCGATAGGTCGAAAAAAGTTATATTTTGTTATTAAACCTTTCTATTTTTAGCCATTCAAATAGAAAAACAAGTAAAACTAACCCTGATATGAAAAAGAAGATTTTTTTAGTAAGTGGCATCATAGGAATAGCCCTTACTCTAACAGTTTTTACCGGATGTCATAAAGACTCCCCTAATACACCTGCCACCAACAATAATACAACCACTTACAGCAGTGATATAACATCGGCACAGGATGAGTCGAATGCGTCGGATGCAATGAATGATTCAAAAAATATTTCAGATGCGTCCGCACAAGGCAATTCAAACCAATACCATCCCGGACAGAATGTAAGTGCCATCTATTCCGCCCATTGCGTAGTTACCTGGGCTAAGGATACCTTAAATGGATATGACACCATGTATGTTAATTTTGGCGGAACCCCGGTTAGATGCAATGATGGCAGATGGAGACAGGGAGAAATTATTGTATACTGGGCCCGTAAAACAGGTTCTCTATTGCATTCTTATTTCGATTCGGCAAGTACCATTACTATGACTTTCAACAATTATGCTGCAGGTAATACAGATACCAGCATGATTGGTGTTGCAGGTACACGTGCATGGACCAACACAGGTAGCAATCTGTTATCGCAACAAAACTGGGACTTCACTGCTAATTTGACGCTCACTTATGCTAACAAACAAACGGCTACATGGAATTCAACACGAACAAATTCCCTGGTAAAAGTAGGCGCAGACTATTACTATGAAATTAGCGGAAGCGCTTCGGGCATAGATAGAAATAATGTACACTATACGCTAAACATCACTACACCACTCTATGTTACTGCATTACCATGGTGGCTTGGAGGTTGCGCCTGGATTGAATCAGGTATGCTTAACATTAACCTTGCCAATAATGTAAATACCCTTACTGTGAATTTTGGCACACTGGGTACATGCACTCCTATAAAAACTGCAACCTATAATAACCATACCTATACTTTTATTATGTGGTAATGGTCATATTGTCTCATTTATAAGAAAGGATTGCCAATTGGCAATCCTTTCTTATTTTAGCCTGCCATTAATTTCGAGCGGATGAAAGATACCTGGAAGGATTATTTCTCTTTTAATAAACGGCAGCGTAATGGCATTCTTGTGCTTTGCACACTCATTGTGCTCTTGCTACTCTATCTTTTCATAGCAGATTACTTTCCTTTTCAATCTAACCCCATAGATTTTTCTTCTTTTAAAACAGAACTTGCAAAAGCTGGTATAAAATCATCAACGGCTACCGGAAAAACAAGTGTACCGTCCTCGCGTGTAGATATTAATTCGGCGGATACAAATGTATTAATGACCTTGCCTAAAATGACCTCCTATTGCGCATACATGATTGTACGATATCGAAAAAAACTGGGAGGGTATTACACCACCCGGCAACTGCAGGAAGTTTGGGGCATGGATAGCGCGATGTATAAGGCACTGCAAGAAAAAGTATGGGTAGATACGACCCTATTACAAAAAATAAATATCAATCGGGCGGATATTAAACAACTAGGATACCATCCTTACATTCGTTATTACCTGGCAAAAGCAATTGTAAACTACCGTGATGAGCATGGCTTATTTGCCTCCACCCAGGCATTGCATAAAATGGCAGCTATAGATGACAGTACTTATGTGAAAATTGCACCCTATCTCACAACAAAATAGACTGAATCTATTTAAGGTTTTATTGTTGCCAACAGTTGCTCTGCATTTATGGTTTCGGCACACTTAAAATGCCCTTTAGGGCATGCTTTATACCCATGCAGTCCACAGGGGCGGCAATCAAGTACTTCTTTCGTTTCTACAATAAATGATTTATCGGATAAAGGGCCAAAGCCAAATGCCGGAATGGTGGAGCAAAAAACTGCCGTTACCGGTGCATTAACAGCCGAAGCAATATGAAGAGGTGCCGAATCATTGGAGTAATTCATTACAGCATCCTTCATAAGCGCCGCAGATTGCAGAAAGGTAAGTTTTCCTGCAAGTGAAGCTATGTTTTTATTGTCGGACCTCGTAATTATTTGATTACACAAATCCTTGTCAGACGGGGCGCCCAAGAGATATATCTTGTATGTAGTAAGCTGATTGATAAAATCAATCCATTTATGTGCAGGATATTGTTTTGTAAACCACACCGATGATGGGGCAATACATATATAAGGCGAAACTTTATATTGCTTAACGCTTTCAAAATTCTCTGATGAAGGGTATAAGCGAGGTTTTTCTAGATGTTCATTATCGGCAGACGAAATAAGTTCCAGATTCCGTTGCACTTCATGTTTATTATCTCCAATAGTATGTTTTACTTTTTTCGTATAGCAAAATGAAAACGGGTTTTTATCGAATCCTATTTTTTCTTTAGCTCCTGAAAAGAAGGTGAGCAGACCGGAACTTGCAAACCGCTGAAGATTAAAAATCTTATCATACTGCGAACGTCTTATCTCTTTTATTAGCCTAAAAAGGTTCCTATTCTTATTTGATTTTTTATCCCAAATAAGAATACTATTCAAAAACGGATGTCCGGCAAAAAGAGGTTCGTTTCCCTTACGAAGAAGAAAATCTATCGTTGCATCGGGATATAATCGATGTAATTTTTCTACCACGGGAGTAGCAAGCACCACATCACCAATAAATGCTGTTTGAATAATCAGAATCTTCAAGCCTCTGTATTAAAGTTGGAGCATGAAGATACGTATAAATGCCAAAGCCCCGAAAAATTAATCCGGGGCCTTTAAGTGAGTACACATGTGATCATTTTGGAGTGCTTGCTACAGAACCGCCTGCAAATGCAAAATGAACACCAACGCTAAAACCAATAGAACTAAAGGGTAAATAGATTTTAGCTGCCTGGGTTGGAGAGCCGGGCGCACTGTTAGTATTACTGGTTGTATAAGAACTCTCGTAATTAGTTTGTTTTTGAGATGTAGTGAGACCACCCAAACGGTCTGCACCATTAAATGTATCGGTAGTTATTAATTGTTCGTTCGGCGCCCAGTCTTCAAAATCTCCGGTAATTTCAGCGAAAACTCCAATTTTATCTGAGAGCATATACATAGCTCCCAAGCTACCGTCAAAGCCAATTATTACATTACCGCTATAAGTATATATTATATCCGATGTATTGGTAACCGTACCTCCACCACCAATGGCTACTGTATGGGTTCCATTATCTTCTAAAGTAGCTGATGGAAAGCCTATAATCAGCCCGGTTATGGTGTAAATTTTTAGCTTGTCTGAACCTGTAATCAGCCGTATGGCAGGGGTAATGCCAAACACATTACCCTTCATAGTATAAATATCTGTTGAGGGGAAAGGGTCGGATGAAGTAGCCGTAGCGGTAATACTATTGTTGAATTTTTCAGAAAGCCCTAATTCAAGCCCGATATTATTTGTAATCATATACCCTCCGTATGCCCCCACTGACAAACCTGATCCAAGAGAATATGATTTACTGTTGGTAGTAGTTGAGCTTGCATCAGCGGTAGTATTTGAATAAAAAGGCTGTACTTGCGAGGGGAACCCGTAGCCCACTCCTACTCCTGCATAAATACCTTGGGCACTGGAATTTATTGCTGCAATAAAGCACCCTGTGATGGCTGCAATAAAAGTTAGCTTTTTCATAGCGTTAGGTTTATTGGTTAATAAATCCAAAGCTATCGGGTAAAAAGCAGGTAACCTGAAAATTTCGACAAACGCTGCTAATTAAAAGGTAAATCGCCGTGATAAGGCGGGGATTTTATAAAATAATAAATCGCTTAGAGGTCAATGGAAGCACCCGTTGTAATTTGCAATAGCCCCATTGACATAGTTTTTGCAACGTTATAGTTTTGTGTCAGCGTACTGAAAATTGTATATCCGCCCAATGTTTGCGTTTGAGTGTTTACAATATTATAGGTTGGATAACTAAAGCTGGACCCGGTATAGCCAACATTAAGATGGATTCCAATTATCTTGATAAGCATGTATTCAATACCTGCATTAATATTGTATCCAAAGACGCTACCTGATGAAATAGTATATGTTTGTGTACCACTTTCACTGAGGCCAGGGATATGGCCTGAGTAGCTATAGTCACCAGTCAAGGTAGGATAGCTACCGGTAACCAATCCTGCCAATATCTGTCCCTCTATTCGGAGCTTACCACTGACAGGTAGTTTTAAGCACGGACCAAGCATATATTGTCCAATATAATAGCTCTTGCCGGCTGTCCACGTATAAGTATATGAAGAAGCTCCGGGAGAGCTTTCATTCCATATTTTGGTATAAATACTATTGTAGGTAGCTATGTCGTATGAATTCATGGTACCTCCCACCATTAGTTTAATTCCTATCGGCCCTACAATCATATATTGGCCATACACATTAAAACTAAATCCGGTTTTTGCAAAACCATTTAATTGGTTGGTATCATTCGCATTATATCCTTTTGGATAAGTACTATTTTTTCTTGTGGTGTAATGAGATAAAGGTAATTGTGTAGAATCGTGTTTTGCATAATCACCCATTGGTATCCCTTGGCCTATATTCACACCGAAACTAAATTTGCTCTGTGCATTAGCCGAATTGGCTCCTGTATATAACACGCCGGCAGTAATTAATATAGAAATTAAAATTAATTTTCTCATGATCTTATTACTTGAAAATAATAGGGAATAAAAGTAATTTATATTTTGAGTTTATTTATAAACACTAGAACATCTTATTGTTGCCTTTTTATTAATAATAAGAATACATTAAAATAATAAAAAGTATAATTATTGAATATACGGAGTTCTCCTTATTAAAACACAAATCCCCGCCTTAAGGCGGGGATTTGTAATAAAAGAACACTTATTGAATGCTCTTATATTTTGAAAGTCAATCCTACGTTGAGAAGATTAACTCCATAGTTTGTGCAGTATGCAAGTTCGCCAAATGCACCAATATGGCTGCTAAAATAATATCTAGCTCCTGCCTGAACTCCTAAAGCAATACCAGTACCACTAACAGATAAATCACCTCCATCAGGGTTGCTCGAAGAAAAGGTAAACGATCCGGTTACGTAACCAATAGTTGCTCCAATATAAGGATCAAAATTAGAACCTGCCGCAAAGTGATAGGTTACACGAGCTGCAATAGTTATCAAGGTTACAGCAAATTTGTCCGTATAGCTTGCAGTAGAAAAGGTTGGCAACCCCGTGTTCGGATCAAATCCTGTCTCAACAGTCTGAGTATATGTATCACTGAATGTAGCACTTTGATAATCAAAAATGAGACCATATCCCCAATGTTCATTTTTAGCGCGTTCCCAAGTGAGCCTGATACCAGGAGAAGCACTACCTGAATATGATGAGCCGGTAAATGCAACGGAATTAACAATACTGGTTCCTCCCGATAAGCCTCCTGCAAAACCAACTCCAAGATCAAATATATTATTCCCTTCATCAAAAGCTCCGTCACCTGAACTACTGGACTCACTACTGCTGCTGTGACTGCTGCTATTGTGGAATTGTGCATGTGTAACACTACTGAAGCAAATAAATGCTCCTGCTAGTAAAGTTGATAATAATGTTTTCGCTTTCATAATTGTGTATGTTTAGTTGTTTATGGGAGACAAAACTAAAAGATTTTTTTTAATAACAAACAATACAATACTTTTTATAGTTTATTCCACATAGTGTCCATTTTTTGCAAAAAGAAAGGGCCCTCCAATTTTGGAGAGCCCTTTTATAAATAAGGCCTGATTTTTTACATCATATCGCCGCCCATGCCGCCCATTGGTGGCATAGAAGGCTTATCCTTTTCTTTTTCTTCAGCTAACACACATTCGGTAGTGAGGATCATACCGGCAATAGATGCGGCATTTTCAAGCGCTACACGGGTAACCTTGGTAGGATCAATTACACCTGCACCAATTAAGTTCTCATACTTTTCAGTGCGTGCATTGAAACCGAAATCAGCTTTGCCTTCTTTTACTTTTTGTACTACTACGGAACCATCTAATGAACCGGAGTTAGCTACAATTTGACGAAGAGGTTCTTCTAAAGCACGTCTGATAATAGCGATACCGGTGTTTTCATCATCATTGTCTCCCTTGAGCTTACTGATAGTTTCAACCGCACGGATATAAGCAACACCGCCACCGGCTACAATACCTTCTTCAACCGCAGCACGGGTTGCATGAAGAGCATCGTCAACACGGTCTTTCTTTTCTTTCATTTCCACTTCGGTAGCTGCGCCAATATATAATACGGCAACACCGCCGGCTAACTTAGCCAAACGTTCTTGCAGTTTTTCTTTATCATAATCAGATGTGGTATTTTCAATTTGCGCCTTGATTTGATTCACGCGAGCTGTAATATCAGCTTTCTTTCCTGCACCGCCTACTATGGTTGTATTGTCCTTGTCAATGGTAATTTTTTCAGCACTACCGAGGTAAGAAAGGTCAGCATTTTCCAATTTGTATCCGCCTTCTTCCGAAATAAATACGCCTTTGGTTAAAATGGCAATATCTTCTAACATAGACTTTCTTCTGTCACCAAAGCCAGGAGCCTTAACAGCAGCAATTTTTAATGAGCCGCGAATTTTATTTACTACAAGAGTAGCTAATGCTTCTCCATCAATATCTTCAGCGATAATGAGGAGAGGACGTCCGGTTTGTACTGATTTTTCAAGAATAGGAAGCAATTCCTTCATATTGGAAAGCTTCTTTTCATAGATCAGTATATATGGATTCTCAAGTACAGCTTCCATTTTTTCTGCGTTGGTAACAAAGTAAGGAGAGATGTACCCCCTGTCAAATTGCATACCTTCCACAATTTCAACAGTAGTTTCAGTTCCACGAGCTTCTTCCACTGTAATAACACCTTCTTTTTTCACCTTTGCCATAGCGTCGGCAATCAGTTTTCCGATAGTATTATCGTTGTTTGCTGAAATGGTAGCTACTTGTTCAATTTTGCTGTTATCATCCCCAACTGATTTGGATTGTTTTTTCAAATCGGCAACAATAGCCTCAACAGCTTTGTCAATTCCTCTTTTTAAATCCATTGGGTTAGCGCCTGCAGTTACGTTTTTCATTCCTGCAGTTAAGATAGCTTGTGCTAATACGGTTGCAGTAGTAGTTCCGTCACCGGCAATATCTGCAGTTTTAGATGCAACTTCTTTTAGTAACTGAGCTCCCATGTTTTGTACCGGGTCAGCCAATTCAATTTCTTTTGCTACCGTAACCCCGTCTTTGGTAATAATGGGGGCTCCGAATTTCTTATCAATAATTACGTTACGTCCTTTAGGACCTAAGGTTACTTTTACCGCGTCGGCAAGGGCATCGGCACCCTTTTTTATTGCATCGCGGGCTTTCAGATCGAATATTATGTCTTTAGCCATTTTATTTTTCGTGTTAGTTGTTAATTGTTATAATTAAATGTGAATTCTTTTCTTAATCCAACATTATTTATTATTCAAAATACCCCAGGAGGTCGTCCTGGCGCATTATTTGATATTCCTTTCCTTCGATGGTAATTTCGGTACCTGAATATTTACCATACAGAACCTTATCGCCTGCCTTTACAGTCATAGGCTCATCCTTCTTTTTGCCGGGACCTACGGCCACAATAATTCCTCTTTGTGGTTTTTCTTTTGCAGAATCAGGAATAATAATTCCACCTGCTGTCTTTTCTTCTGCCTCAGCAACTTCCACTAAAACGCGGTCGCCCTGGGGTACAAAATTCACTTTCTTTGCCATGGTTTATTTTAATTAGTAAATTAATGATTTAAAAAATCTTTCATTCTCCCATTTATCAAATCCCGTGCCAAACTTTTGAATTGACAATTTTTCAGTACTATTTTTGACAACTTTGGACTAACAGGCCCCGAAAATAGAAAATTGCAGGCTAAGTAATATCTCTAAGCTTATAGTGATAGCCATTTATTACCAATCCATTCAGCTATGTATGAAGAATCTCTGTTTTGAGGAGGTATGGTTTTAATGAATATTGAGTAGAGGTTGTTATTATAATTAATTAATGCAAAGGAGGCATTGTTATAACTGGAACCTAACGCTGACCAATTTGAGCCATTCCATTCATTTACTCCCCAAAAAGTTGAAAATAATCCACCGGCAACAAGATTATTATTAAAAGTTGTAAGTGTTAATATGTCGCTAGTTGCAGTTGAACCCAAAGCAGACCATGTGGTATCATTCCATTGAGCAATTGAATTGGCTGATATTCCACCGGCAGTAGTATAGTATCCACCTGCATATAAATTACCATTCCAAACGGTAAATGCTCCAACGGAATTATCAGGACCAGGTGCATTCATTCCTGAACCAAGAGAAGACCAAACAGTGTCATTCCATTTGGCTATGTTGTTAACAGAAATAAACCCATTTGCCCATTGAAATCCACCTCCAACATAAAGTGCCCCATTATAAACCATTAAAGATGAAACTACACCCGATGCACCTACATTTACAGATAATCCATTATCTACAGAAGACCAAACAGTGTCATTCCAACTAGCTATTGCCAATGAATGTTTTGTATTTATACTGTAGAAATCTCCACCCACATAAAGCTTTCCATGATAAACGGCCATTGTATTTATAGTTGCGCCACCATATCCACTTAGTGCACCTGGGATTGTATCCCAAACTGAACCATTCCACCGCGCAAATTGATGTAAGGAGCTACTGCCTGGCATTGTGAATCCCCCTGATGCAATTAGCTTGCCGTTATAAACGCCTAAAGCATCAACGCTTCCGTTTAACCCGGAACCCAAGGCCGACCATGAGGTACCATTCCATTGTGCAATATTATTAAAAGGCGCCCCGCCAATATTTGTAAATTGTCCACCGACAATAAGATTTCCATTATAAACCACTAGGGAAGACATAAAAGGATAGGTTACAGATTTAGTCGGATTAGTTGCCGGTGGTGTCTTCGTTTTTTCGCAAGAAATTATATAGACACTAAAAAATAAAAAAACGATAGGTTTAATTAGCCTCTTTATCCTTTCCATAATAACAAAGATAGTAAGTTTTAATCCAAAATTTATTATAGGGTTGGTAGCACCTTTGCTTTTGCCTCACCAAAACCAATTCGTATGTTATCTTTTTGGCAATAGCCTTTTATGATAACAGTATCGCCATCTTGTAAAAATTTGCGTTCCTGGCCATTGGGTAAAATAATTGGTTTTGAGCCATTCCACGTAAGTTCCATCATAGAGCCAAACGAATCGGGCGTTGGACCACTGATAGTTCCTGAAGCCATTAAATCACCTATATTAATATTACAACCATTTATGGTGTGATGAGCCAATTGTTGATCCATAGTCCAATACAAATACTTATAGTTGGAAGTACATATTTTCATGGCTTCGGAATTTTCTGCCTGTAGCCATACCTCTAGTGTAATATCAAATGAACAGTCTTCACGTGACCGTTCTAAATAGGGCAATACTTCCGGGTTCTGCTCGGGGGCCTTAATGCGGAAAGGCTCAAGGGCCTCCGTGCTAATAATCCAAGGGGAGATAGTGGAAGCAAAATTCTTGGCTAAAAATGGTCCAAGGGGAACATATTCCCAACGCTGAATGTCACGGGCCGACCAGTCATTAAACAAGGTCATACCGAAAATATAATCATCGGCTTTGGAGGTTGGTACGCTTTGTCCTAAAGTGGTTGATTTGCCAATTACAAAGGCCATTTCCAACTCAAAATCCATGGCTTTTGAAGGTGAAAATGAAGGTTCATTAATTCCGGGAGGGGTTACCTGCCCTTTTGGACGATGAAAATCATGCCCTGAAACGATAATAGAAGAAGCCCTTCCGTGATAAGCTACCGGCAAATGTAACCAGTTGGGTAGCAAAGCATTTTTGGGGTCGCGAATCATAAGGCCTATATTGGTGGCATGTTCCTTGCTTGAATAAAAGTCAGTATAGTCACCCACCTGAACTGGCATAAGCATCTCTACATCAGATGATTTAAAAAGCGATTGTACTACAACATCCTTATTATCTCTCAACTCCGGATTATCGCGGGTTAATAATACCATAAGACGTTGACGAACAAGCTTCCAAACCGGTTTACCAAGAGCCATAAAATCATTCAAGCTGGTCTTTTCAAAAATGCCGACTGGCAATGCAATTTCTTTAAAATATGCTAACCTATGAAGGACTGAAAGATCTAGCACATACTGACCAATAGCAGTTGTAGCAGAAATGGTGCCATTTTTATGTTTTATAATCCCAAGGGGTAGGTTGTAAATAGGGAAATCAGAATTAGCAGGAATTTCTACCCACGAATCGAGCTTAAAATCAGTTGTTGCTTGCATATTTTCATTAAAACGACGAAATTACGGTTATTATTAAAACCCTGTGTTTTTAATCCCTTTATCCTGATTAAAATGACTTTTACACATCTTTCTATGTAATTTCCTCGTCATTATTCCATAAGAGTCATATTGCCATACATGTAACAAATTGATAATAAGCAGCATTAGTTAAATAACTGTTATTTTATTGTTATTTGCCAATTTAAACTGAATTACATGAGCTATATCAGTATACTTCCGTAAATATGTATATACTTTCGCACGCTGATGATTTTTACCCCCATGAGCATAATTTAAGTGTGCGGAATTACAGGCATATTAACAACTACTGAGGACGCTGCTAAGTATTTTAGCGCCGTTAAATCAGCTACGGGAGCTTTACATCACAGAGGGCCTGATAGTTATGGTTCATTTGCAAGTTTAAATGCCCTATTAGGTCATACGCGTTTATCGATTATAGACGTAAGCCATGCCTCCGACCAACCCTTTTACAGTGCTGATGGCAGGTTTGTGATTGTTTATAACGGAGAAATTTTTAACTTCAAGGAACTTCGTGAACAATTGCAGGGCAAAGGTATATCTTTCCAAACTGGTGGAGATACGGAGGTTTTACTTCAACTTTATATAACCGACGGCGATAAATTCCTGGAAAGATTGAATGGGTTTTTTGCCTTTGCCATATACGACAATCTTCAAAAATCGTTGTTTGTTGCCCGCGACCGTTTTGGAATAAAACCACTTTACTATTATTGGGATGGAAGCAAATTTATTTTTGCTTCGGAAATGGAGGCTTTGCTAAAGTATCCCTTTGAAAAGAAAATTGACATGGTTTCGTTGTTGGAGTATCTCCAGCTCAATTATGTTCCGGCCCCAAATACCATGCTTGAGGAAGTGAAGAAATTCCCGGTAGGGCATTGGACCAAAATTTATCCCAGCGACCACGAAGTTTCATTTACCCCTTACTATAAAGAACCCTATTATCAGGGAGCTGAAAACAAAACCATCACCTATGATGATGCAGTAAAGAAATTTTATACCCTCCTGGACGATTCAGTTCAGAAAAGGCTATTGGCCGATGTTCCTGTGGGTACGTTTTTAAGTGGTGGTCTTGATTCCTCTGCTATTACTGCGCTGGCATCCCTTCATAAAAAAGACATGATGTCCTTTTCTATCGGGTATAAGGACGAGCCCTTATTTGATGAAACACGTTATGCCGAACTGGTAAGCAAAAAGCTGGGTACGAACCATCATACCTTCCGGCTTGACAATAACGACCTTTATACTAATTTATATGCGGTATTAGATTCACTGGGAGAACCTTTGGGCGACTCTTCCGCAATACCCATGTACATTGTATCGCAATATGCAAGGGAGCATGTAAAAGTTTGCCTATCGGGTGATGCCGGTGATGAGCTGATGGCAGGATACAACAAACATTACGCCGAATATAAGTTGCGTAATCAACCCTATTTAAAAACGCTGACCGCTACTACAGCCCCTCTACTGAAGCTATTGCCTCATTCAAGAAACACTGCTTATGGCAATAAAATCAGGCAGATGATACGGTTTGCCGATGGTGCTAAACTAAGCACATCCGATCGTTACTGGAAATGGGCATCCACTGCTAATACAAGCAAGGCGATGCGCCTGCTGAAAGCAAAAAATGAAAATTACGAAAAGGTATTTACGAAAAGAAAGAATGAGCATCTTTCAACCTTAAATGGCAGTTTTAATTCGCTGTTGTATACAGATTTAAAACTTGTATTACAAAACGACATGCTGGTTAAAACAGACCTCATGAGCATGGCCAATAGCCTGGAAGTACGGGTACCTTTCCTCGACCACAGGTTGGTTGATTTCTTATTTTCACTGCCCATAGATTTTAAAATAGACAGCAGCCGGCAAAAAAGAATATTGAGGGACGCTGTATCTCATTTACTACCCGGCGAGATACTTACCCGGAAAAAACAAGGCTTTGAGGTTCCTCTTTTAAAATGGTTTCAAACAGAGCTTAGGGCCACGATTGAAACTGTTTGGCTGAGTAATGATTTTATCGAAAGCCAGGGGTTATTTGATGTAGAAGAAATAAAGTTATTGAAAGAACAGCTATATTCGTCAAACCCCCAGGATGCTGTTGCACAAGTATGGGGACTGATTGTGTTCCAGCATTGGTATAAAAACAATATTCGGTAAAAACTCCAAGCACCCATGTATAGGGTCTTTAGGCTTATTAATCGTTTTAATTTAGGTGGACCTGTTTTTAATGTTACCTACCTAACCAAATTTCTTTCGTCGGAATTCGAAACCATGCTTGCAGGCGGTACGAAGGACGAATCGGAAGCGGGTTCGGAGTATATACCTATGGAATATGGAATAAAGCCTGTAATCATTAAAAAAATGAAAAGGTCCATAAACCCGCTTAATGACGTGGCTGCTTACTATGAGATAAAGAAATTAATTCAGGAATACAAACCTCACATTGTTCACACCCATGCATCTAAAGCCGGATCCCTCGGCCGTATGGCAGCCGTTGCATGCAAGGTGCCCATTATTGTTCACACGTATCACGGACATGTGTTCCATTCTTATTTTAATAATTTGCAGACCTCTGTTTACAAAAATATTGAGCGGTATTTAGGCACAAAAAGCACTGCACTGATTGCCCTGAGTGAAAAACAGAAAATGGAATTATCTGAAATACACAAAATAGCTCCCCCGGAAAAATTCCACATCATACCGTTAGGATTTGATCTGAAACGATTTTGGACAGATACGGAAGAGAAACGGAAAAAATTCAGGGCATCGCATCAATTGGATGATGGTACCGTAGCAATAGGAATTATGGGAAGACTTGTCCCGATCAAGAATCATTCACTTTTCCTGGATGCTTTCAAAAAGACAAAAGAAAGTCAAAAAAATATAAAGGCATTTATTATTGGAGACGGGGAATTAAAAGAGACCCTTATAAATCAATGTGTGAATATAGGATTGAGTTATTCCACTATTGAAAACCCAAATCCCCAGGCAGATGTCATTTTCACATCCTGGATTACAGATACCGATGTAGCCATGGCAGGGCTCGATATAGTCGCCCTATCCTCCCTTAATGAAGGCACACCGGTAAGCCTTATTGAGGCACAAGCCGGCGGTAAACCTATCATTTCAACTATTACAGGTGGTATTGAAAATGTGGTAGTAGCCGGCCAAACAGCATTACTTTCCCCGGTTAACGATGTTGAGTCGTTTTCCGAAAACATGCATAAGCTTGTGGCCGATAGCAAGTTGCGCGATACTCTTTCAAAAACAGGCAAAGATTTTGTGAACAAAAAATTTAGCCATATTGCCTTGGCCGAAAACACCGGGAACCTTTATAAAAAGCTTCTGATGGATAAAGGGTTATAGAAAGTTGAAAAATAGTACCTTTGCCGTTTATCTTTTACCTGATAAGAGCATATGATTATGCGAAAAATAGTATACTTCTTCTTTTTATTATCATTAACAAGTTGCAGTGGCTTGTATCCAAGCCTGATGTTAAAAACCCCTGCAGGTTACCACTTTGACCAGCTCCAGGATTCAACTTCATCGGTAAATTACAAAATATCGCCCAACGATTTTTTAAACGTGAGGTTGTTTTCAAATAACGGCTTTCATCTCATTGATTTAATAAATCAGGGAGGCGGTAGTACAGCCACTAACACAGGAACTACAGCCGCCACATCGTCCATTTCTTCAGGCGTTGATTACCTGGTTGAAAGTGATGGTACTGTAGATTTGCCTGAAATACGCAAAACACAATTGGCAGGATTAACCATTCGCGAAGCTTCTGAAAAACTTGAAAAGCTTTACTCGCAATACTACCTTAAACCCTATGTTTTATTATCAGTTGATAACCGTAGGGTTATTGTGTTTCCGGGAGATCCGGGAACAGCCAAGATTGTTCCTTTGGTGAATAATAATACAACCGTAATTGAAGCGTTGGCTTTAGCGGGAGGCCTTACAGAAGCAGGTAAAGCAAAAGAGATTAAACTGATCAGGGGCGACCCCAGCAATCCCAAAATTTATAATATTGATTTATCAACCATTAAAGGCATAAAAGACGGCAATACTGTTTTACAGGCTAACGACATAATTTATGTTACGCCGCAAAGAAGACCAACCTTAGCCTTTATAGAACGGGTTACACCCGTACTTACCGGCATAACTACCATTTTACTAACTATTGTACTGCTTACCGGCACAAAGATATAAAGTATGAACCCCACCGACCCTAGCCATACTCAATCTCCTGGGCCTAAAAGAAGGAGTAATAAGATTTCTCTCCTGAACGAGGAATTTGACCTGGCTCTTTTTATAATGATTTTCAAAAAGAGGTGGAAACTACTTGCCATCATCTTCCTGGTTCTTATAAGCGGCGCTGTAATATACCTGAGGTACGCACAGCGCATGTACCAGGAAAGCTGCGTAATACAGGTAACTTCACAAAATACCGCCAATAAAATTCTTACTTCAACCGAAGGCGTTTTTCAAGGTAATGAAGATGAAGTAGCCGAGTCTGTCGAACTCATGCGTTCGAGGGTATTTCTTGAAAAAGTTTTTAGGTCGCTCCCTATGGTGGTTTCTTATTATACCGAAGGAACCTTTAAAATTAACGAACGGTACCTCACTTCTCCCTACCAGGCGGAGGTTGACAGCGCAGCCCGGAGAAAACTTGTGGATGTACCTATCTATATCAGCTTTAACAGCCTGAATGGAGGAAAATTGACATTTACCAAGGGGAGAGGCCCTAAAAACAGCTACACGTTTTATAGTGCACAATGGTGTGAAACACCTTTTGGAAAAATTAAAATCCATATAATCAGCCCGGCAGAAATAAATACCTCTATTCATGATATAACTAAGGATGCGGACTTCTTTAAAATAAATAATTACAATGGCCTTGCCAAATTTTATGCCACCAGGATTGCTGTAAATGTATCTAATTCAGATGCAAAAACGATTAAGATATCGTGCAAGGACGAAGATGATACCAAAGCAGCCGACATAGCAAATGCTATAGGTAAGCAGTATATAGACCAAGTGCTGGATAAGCGAAAACAAAGCGATGAAAGTGTTTTAAATTTCATTAATGACCAGTTAGACACCATCTACAACCGGATACGATTAACTGAAACCATGTTAGGCGATACTCTCCGGAAAAATGCCAATGGTGCATTAGTTAATATATCATCGGAATTGCAAAGTGCAAATGGCTCGTACCTGGTAACGCTAGATGAAAAAATAGCGAGCCTTGAACTTCAACAAACACAATTGAACGAACTGGAAAAAAGGATAAATGACCAGCAAAATATAGATCCGATGAACCTGATTATGCAATTAAGCATTTCAGACGAGGGGGATGCTTTAAAAGATAATATAACAGGGCTTCATAATTTGATTAATCAACGGCAAACAGCTTCGTTTGATGCGACAGACGCCAATCTTAAGGTACAGGAATTAGATAGCCTTATAAAACAGCAAAAAACACTCATATTTGAATCCATTGATTTGTTGAATAAAAAACTGGGAACTTCCCGTGCTGATTTTATTGCACAACGTGATAATATAGAAACAAAATTTGCACCGCCTGCAGTATCATCCAAAAATCTTGAGGATTTGCGATTGGAACGACAAGCAAGTATTGATGAAAAATACTACGACATGCTGCTGGAAAAAAAAGCGGAATATGAAATTTCAAAAGCAGGCTATGTACCCGAAAGTGAAATATTAGAAAATGCTATACCGAACTGGATACCTATATCGCCCCAAAAAAGTGTTACCATGATTATCTCCCTTTTGCTGGCAACTACTATCGGGGTTGTAATTCTTGTAATTATTTATTTGTTTTACAATAAAATCACCTCTGTATTTGAAATTGAAAAACTTACAGAAAGCGGTGTTACTATTTTGGGTATCATACCTAAATACACTAAGGAAATACCCTCTTCCCAAATTATTGTAAACTATAACCCCAAGTCTATCCTTGCAGAAGCATTGCGTTCCATTAGAACCAATTTGCAATTTATTTCCAACGATACCGAGTCGAAAATACTTGCCATAACATCTACTGTGTCGGGAGAAGGAAAAACCTTTGTATGCGTGAATCTGGCAGGCATAATAGCTTACTCGGGAAAAAGAGTTATTATCCTTGACCTGGATATGAGAAGGCCCCGCATCCACAGTGCATTCGGCATAGATAATTCAAAGGGAATGAGCACCTTGCTTATTGGTAAATACACAGTAGAAGAAGTGATTCAAAAAACCGGAAGCGATAATTTTGATGTAATCACAGCCGGACCTATTCCACCTAACCCATCAGAGCTTGTAATCAGCAAAGCGATGGATGATGTGCTGGTGAAATTGAAAACAATGTATGACGTCATTATTATAGATAACCCACCCGTAGGACTAGTTACCGATGGTATCGCAATGTTGCAAAAAGCCGATTATCCTATTTACTTAATGAGGGCAGATTACTCCAAACGGGAATTTATTTATTTTGTCGACAAATTATATTATGAACATCAGTTCCATAAATTATCTATCATATTAAATGGAGTTGATTTTGAAAGGCAAAAATACAGGTATAGCTATTATAAATACGGATATTACGGGTATGGTTATACTTATGGTCAGAACAATTATTACGAAACATAATATATGCAAGTTAAAACCACTCCTATTGAAGGCTTATTAGTAATTCAACCCGCCGTTTTTAACGATGCAAGAGGTTACTTTTACGAACCTTATAATAAAAAGGCATTCGCTGAAGCTGGAATATCTGAAGAGTTTGTTCAGGACAATCAATCCTTTTCACAAAAAGATGTAGTGAGAGGGCTTCATTTTCAAAACCCGCCTCATGCTCAGGCAAAACTTTTAAGAATACTTCAAGGCTCTATATGGGATGTGGTAGTGGATATAAGAAAATCGTCGCCCACATACGGCAAGCATTTCGGAATCGAATTAAGCGCAGAAAATAAAACCATATTTTATGTGCCCAAAGGTTTTGCACACGGCTTCGTAACACTGGAAGACGATACGTTGCTTCTGTATAAATGTTCGGATTTTTATCATAAAGCATCCGAAGAATCGCTTTTATGGAACGACCCTGATTTGGCAATAATATGGAATGTTAGCAACCCCATACTTTCTGACAAAGACTTGAATGGCAAAAAGCTGAAAGATTTTACAAGCCAATTTTAATTAACAGCCTACAATTTATTACTTTTATTCTATTTCCCTTATTCATATTGGGTTAAAACCCGAATGAGAGGTATGTTGGTTTTTATAGTTAAAAAAATCTTCAAATCAGGCAGCTTTGTGTTAATTTTATTTTATATCTTCGCGCCGCGAAAACATGAGACCTGTTTATCAATCCTTAAGAGTATAGCTTATAGCGTTTTTGCAAATGCTTTTTAATATTTTTCATATATGCATATAGCTGTTTATCATGCATTTTGAAGAAATTTTATAAAACATGACCTTAATCAGTGTTAAAAATTTGTTACTACAATAGCTTTGTACCATCAAACAAGTTAGTGGGATAATTAAGAACCTGTTATTGTTGCCGTCTCGCTGCTTATAACTATAATAAAACTAAACTAAAATGGTTGAGTCGCCTTTATTTTACGTTACGTATTTCGTATTAGTTTTCATTTTTTCAAATGTAATTAATCACTTATTCTTACGATTTTCCAGAACACTTGGAATGCGCAGAAGTTCAGATGCTATTCGTTGGAGCGATACACATAAACCTGCTGTAGGAGGAATTGCATTTTATATTATCTTTTTGCTTTCATTAACTACAGCCTCTCTCTTTTTCAATACACCTCAATTTCTTATACAACCTGAAATCATTGGATTGCTTGCCGCTTGTACTATCGCATTCCTGATAGGACTTGCAGACGACGCTTACGATACACATCCTGTTTTAAAATTTTCTGCCCAGGTTTTATGCGCCATGGTTTTGATTTATTCCGGCATCTACATTCAAATATTCGATAATATATATTTGAATTATGTATTAACTATGTTGTGGGTAGTAGGCCTTATGAACTCTATAAACTTGCTTGATAACATGGATGGAATCGCTTCTATCGCCGTGCTGGGAGCTTTATACACTATGATTTCCATCGTTTTGATAGAAAAATCACATACCACCATATTCTTCCTGCTCATGCTAGGCGCATCTTCTTGTATTCTCGCATTCTTGCTTTTCAACTGGCATCCTGCTAAAATATACATGGGAGACACCGGTACTCAATTCTTAGGTCTTTTCCTGGCTGCCCTGAGCATCATTTTCTTATGGAACGGCACTTCTTTATCATACTCTGTAATTCCTGAAACAAGGATTATCTCAGCAATTCTTACCTTTGCACTTCCAATTATTGATACAACGGTGGTGTTTTGCAATAGAATACTTAAGGGCAGTTCTCCTTTTAAAGGTGGTAAAGATCATACCACCCACAACCTCTTTTACCTGGGGTTGACAGAAGTTCAAATAGCTATACTCTATACTACATATACTGCTGTTTGTCTTTCATTAGTTGTTATGATGAACAGATTCGACACACAATGGTCAAGCTTATATACTCTTGTAGCTGTTTCTTTCCTTGTTCTTTCAATGGCTGCATTCTTTATCGTTACAAGGATGAGAAAGCGTCAAGTACAGGCCATTGCATGATATTAATTAAATATTCCGGGTGCTGAAAAAACTTAAAAACATATTACCTGGAGTCCTGTTATTTGTCCTCTTGGCCCTGATAGTTGAGTTCTTAAATTACTCTACAAGCGGTGTTGCGGAAGGCAACACATTCAACCAGAATTACAAGGTTTTGCCGGTTCCCCTGCCGGACTCTTTAACCTTTGCCGGAGAGCTTGTCCCTATGAATCATCTGGGTATAAGAGAAAACCTGGAACAAGAAATGCTGGTAAATATTTACTGGCAGTCTCAAACCATGCTCGAGCTAAAAAGAGCAAATCGTTATTTTCCGGAAATAGCGAGGATATTAAAAAAGAATGGTATCCCTGATGATTTCAAATATCTGGCTATGGCCGAAAGCGGTTTCGCATTTAAAACTTCGCCGGCAGGTGCAGCAGGCTTTTGGCAGATACTTAAACCGACTGCTATAGCAAACGGGCTGGAAGTGGGAAAAGATGTGGATGAGCGCTATAACCTTGAAAAAAGCACCGAAGCTGCTTGCAAATATTTCAAACAGGCATATGATGAGTTTCATAACTGGACATTGGTAGCAGCATCTTATAATATGGGAATGGCGGGTATTGCAAAAGCCGTTGCCTTTCAAAAACAAGATAATTATTACGATTTGGGATTAAATACCGAAACATCTCGCTATATATACCGGGTTCTTGCCTTAAAAGAGCTGCTGACAAATCCCCAAAAATTTGGCTTTTACGTTAAATCTTCGGAGTTATATCCGCTTATCCCCACCCTAAAAGTGCCGGTTGATTCTTCTATAAAAAACCTGGCAGACTTTGCCCTTAGCATGCATGTGAATTACCGTATTTTAAAAATACTGAACCCCTGGCTCCTATCCTCCGAACTCCCTAATCCCGAAAAAGAAACATTTATGATTTCTTTACCTAAAAAAGACGCAGTATTCATTGATTTGGGGGAAACAATCGTATTCAACGATACTACAGCAAGCAATGTAAATAAATGCCTGGCAGATACTTCGGCTAAAACACAAAGCCAATGTTCATCAAAAATAGTTGTTCACTTTGTGAAACCCAACGAGACTATTTCTACTATTGCAAAAAAATATAACGTTACTCCGGAACAAATACGTTCATGGAACTCATTGGCCGATACTTCATCCTTAAAGGTTAACGATGAGGTAATCTTGTTTAAGGATAACAAGTAAGTCGGCTAATTGCAACTCGATTTGCCTATCGTGTTGCATCGCACCTATCCCTTTTAACACAGAATTATGACGGTATTTCATAGAAAAAATGATATTTTCAGACGTATAAATATATTTTATACATGGTTAGGATATACAACAACACGAAAATTCTACGTGCGTTCAATTATATGTGTGGCATTTGGCTTCACGATATGCTACATAGGAGCTCTTGCTTATGTTATAGTTGGATTTTTTATTATCGTAGGTGCATGGTTGATAATAGGCTTTCTATACAATTTTTGGCAAATGGTGAAAAACGGCAAATGGTTTTAATTATTTCTAAAAAATAGTAAATGGCCGGTAGCCATACAAGTAGTGCTACTTGATTGATAAAACTAATCTGTTTTTCTGCTATCTTATTTATATTACCATCAACATTCAATAGAGAAGGATTCTTTAATACTTTAAGCCCAGTTGATGTTATTAGGAAGGAATATGCAGTATAGGGATGAGGAGTAGCTAATCCGTTTTCTTCCAATATTATTTTTAAGGTGCTTTTAGTATCTTCATCTAAATCCTTCCATATTTCATCAATTTTCGTATGCTCTTTTTTATCCCTCAAGAAATAAAGTGTGTGTAGAATTAATTCCTTGTCGGTCATACTTTCCATTAAGCTACAAAACTACTATATTAACAATACAGGTATTCAGTATGCTATTGTTATGGTAATATATTAACAATATTTCTACATTTGTATCCTAAACCTAAAAAGGGAATGGCATAAAACAAAGGATAAACTAACATAATCAGCGTTAGCTTTCTTGCTTCTGGAAACTTAGACAATCTCCGGCAATTTACAAGGATAAGTTATACGCTCACGTCAAGGCGTGGGCTTTACTTATTTGTAAATTAGGTTCGTCTAAGTACCTCAGATGCGATAAGATAAATGTCCCACGCTGATTTTTTATACAACTAACCCCTGTTCGGGACATTGGGGAAACACAAAACCAATGTTCTATGAAAACATCATTCTTATTCATTTCCCTGCTTTTACTATTTGATTGTAGTTCCAAAGCACAAACCACCCAAACACCTGCGACGGGTTCAGAAAATCCTACGACGGGATTCATAGCTCTTAATTATGGTACTGCCAAACCGTTAGGGAATTATGCTTCAACCAGTAACTCCAGCTCCAGCGGGTATGCTATTTCCGGCTCTGACCTGAGTATATCAGCAGGTGTGCCAATAAACCATTCCCACTTTGGAGTAGCTTTTAAATTTGACCATTTTACAAATGGGTATGATGAGCAATCGTTAAATAGTAACCAGACGGCCAATAATCCAGGTTATATATGGAACGTCAGTGCAGACAGTTATTCGGGACAAACCGTGCTGATTGGATTGTATGGTACACTCCCCTTACATCACTTTGCCTTTGATTACAGGTTCATGGGCGGTATTATGTTTGCTAATTATCCTGAAATAAGTTACAGTGCTTTGGATAATAATGCCGATACCATGAGCAATACAAACCAAAGTTCAGCCAGCAGCAGTTCTTTTGCCTTTGATATTGGAATAGGGTTACGTTGGAATGTTAGTAATCATTTCTGCTTACGAATAGATTATGATTACCTGGCATCCAGCCAGTCATTCACTGTAAACACCGAACAAACAAATACATATAGCGGAACTTCCATTAGCCAGCCTGTTATGTATAAGCAGCAATATACCATGGCCAATGTAACGTTTGGTATAGGATATGTATTTGACAGAGAATAATCCATTTAAACTATGATTTTATGAAACACAAAATTTTAATATTAGCCTTATCCCTATTACTCGGAACTATGGGTTATGCCCAAACTTATTATGTCAAACCTAAGGATGGGATAGAGCAGCCTATTATTAATAAGCTAATTGATCTGAAGCAGAATGTCACCATGAAACAAGAAAATTCAGATTACACTATTGATTGCTCTAACATAGTGCTGATACGTTCTTTAAAAGCAAAGGGGTTTGTGATAATCACGGATTCAAAGACAGGTAACGTATTGGGTAAGTCCGACGAGATAACCGGCGCCATAAATGACTGGGGTAAGATGGCAGGGAAAGATGCCCGTTATAAAGCCACGGAAAAATTTTCTGAGAAGTACCTTTCCGAGATGATTCTAAAACTTAAAAAATAAAAGCCATGAAAGTATTATCTATTTTTAGCTTATTAATAAGCCTTGCTGCACTTTTATTCAGTGTATATTTATTGATTGTCCCGGATTTATATGGTGGAAAAATAAAATTTTGCGGACTTGCATTTTTATTCGTTTCCATTTATTTCCTATGCTTTTCAATAATAGCAATCTCTTTCTCATTCCGAAAAAGAAAGGAATAACAAAAAGGCACGGTGAATACTGTGCCTTTTTACTTGTAGTAATGAGTATTTGGTTTTAATTCCTACTTTTTTTTGAATATCCTCTTTGCCCATAAGGAAGGTGGGCTTTTTTTCGCTTTTTCTTTGTGGAGGTACGGTTCAGATATTTTATGTGGTCTTTCCATTGCTGTTGGTTTCGTTTAGCAGGGACTTTACCCGGCGTACCTCCGGTGGGTTTTCGTTTAGGCTTTGGTTTCTTGGGGCGTTTCTTCCTAACCTTTTCGCCATATACAACCTTTCTAATGTTTCCCTTCGGCTTATACCTGACTTGGCATTTCTTATCGGTAATGGCATTTTCAATTGTTTCACCGAAAGCAGCTTTCTTTTCGCTTTTACCTCTCCGGTTATATTTATAGGCAGCTTCAGCCAAATAAAAAGGTAGGTACTTCTTACTGAGTACATGATATTGTCCCCGAATACCGTTTTTAATAATTGACCACACCCCCTCGATAGTGTTAGTGTGTATAGAATCTTTAATACCTTCCAGATGTTTTACATACTCTTTTTCGCTATGATTTACGGTATAGTGCTGTATTACTTTATCAAAACGATTATAGGACGAAAAATCATCCGTCATAACGGTAGAATTTTTCATGTTCACATATTGCTTAAGCATCCGCAACATTTCTATCCCTGTCAGACTGTCTTGCACTTTTAAGGCTACCCTTCCTTTATCTACGCCCCGTTCTACAATACCAACCACCTTTACTTTATCCGTGGCCCGGCCACGGCCATAGGTCTTACCTGTATACTTCCAACGGTCTTTCCTCCAGTCGTCCGTAGAAAAGTCACGGTAGCCTATGGTGGCAAGATGGGCAGCCGGCTTCCGGTGTCTCGGTTTACCACCGATATAGGCTTCATCCATCTCAACAATGCCCTCTAACATTTGTACCTGGTCGAGCATAGCACACCTTACCTTCATTGCCGTAAACCATGCCGTTTTATAGGTAATACCCAAATCCCGCATAATATTCATAGCAGATATGCCTTTTCGGGCATTAAGCATCAGAGCAATAACAGCAAACCATTTTGGCAAAGGCAGTTTACTGGCCTCGAAAATAGTACCTGTTAAAACGGTAAAATCACGGTTGCATGAGTTACAATGGTATGATGGAGTTTTATAAATTCGGGCTACCCGCTTTTTCTTAAATTTTCTTCGTTTACCGCGCACTGATATATTATTCTTACCACAATGGGGACAAATGGGCTTCTTGCCCCAACGCACTTGCTGTAAGTGTTTTATGCACTTTAAATGAGTATTAAATCTTGTTTGTAGTTCAATTAAATTCATAGGTTATTGTTTTGAAGGCGGTACAGGAATCGAACCTGCATCACTCAGCCTCCGCAGACTGAGGCTCTATCCGTTGAGCTAACCGCCTATAAAACAAAGGTCAGGTAGTTTAATTTGGCTATGTACATGCAGAATATACCTTTTTACATGTACATCTAAAATGTACATGATTTAATGTACATAGCCCATGTAGGTTAAATAAAAAATATTTATCTTTGCTTTCTCCGCAGACTGAGATTTCCTTAAATGGAAAAAGCTAACTGAAAAGCCTCATAGAAATATGGGGCTTTATTATTTTAGACAAGAAGCGACAAAGTTTGCGGCTTCATGATTTTTTACAAATTCCGTATCGTCCTTGAAAATACCAAAGGATAATACGATGTGCCCTATTATGGTATATCTCCTGTTTTTAGAATATTTTGAAATAAATTTCTTTGATAAGAACCTATCCATAAATTCCTGTATCAATCTGTCTGCTTCCATACAAAGTACTTTCCTATCCTTACTGGTTATTCCTTTTTCATCAATAAATACCAGTAACCTGTATACTACGTAGCTTATCGCATCGTGAATAGTTTTCCCATTTTCTAATTTATCAGGGATTATCGCTCTTTTATCTTTCTTACCGTGACTTCGTATCCTCTCCATAGCTTTTGGCTCTATTTCTCCCATCCGCTTAATCCTGTTCAATATTTCATCATGGTCTATTCCTTTAAATAACCCAAACATTGAGGCAAGCTTATCTTCTACCTTTTCACGAATCTTAGGAGGTATGGATTCTACAATAGAAGGCAGTGTCTTATCGTAATCTACTTTCTTTATTTTAAAGTAATAGTATTCTTTGTCCTTTCCTTTCATTATATACAATAAGTAATTTCACAAAGATATTGATTAAAAAAAATATTTGTATATTTGCCTCCGAATCCCTTCCGGTGTCCACTGTTATATGTTAATTCATATAGCCCATCCGGAAGGGATTTCCCATTTACTTATAAAATGAAACCAGACATAACATTTCAGGAACGCGCAAAATTGGGTGCTGAGGCATTAGCCAAACAGCCGCCTGTTACGTTGGAAGAAATGAGGGCCCAATCGCTTCGTGTACGAGGTGATTTTCCAACACAAGAAGAAGCATTGAAATTTGTTAGGACTTTAACGAATGAGGAATACATAAACTATGTAAAGGGTATCAAATAATGGAATCAGAAGATAAAAATCGAGTTCAGGAAAAAGGCGTGGATATTGCACCCTTAAGGGAAAACAGTAGAAGGGGAATGGAACTACTATCCAAGCAGCAGCCCACTACATTCGAGAAAGCAAAAGAACAGGCGGAAAGAGTAAGGAATGGAACTCTCTCAAGCAGTAAGAAGCAATAATAAAATACCGGCTTTTTTATAACCTAATACTTATATTTGTGAAAATAACGGCAAAAAACAGCCTAATTCTGTGTTAAAAGGGATAGGCGCGGT
>JABDCH010000010.1 GCA_013288205.1 Bacteroidota bacterium
GGGATTGAAATGCGGAATATCAGATAAACCTCTATAAATACTAACTGAAAATTGGGTCTGTGCAATATTTCGTATCGCTTCAATAAAGCTTTGGTTTATCGACTTAGCGCGTGTACTTCCTGAAATAGCTAATACTTTCTTCATGTTTTTTTGCAATCTTTATTTCTGTTCTGCGGTTTAGTTGCTGCCCTTAATGCACAAAAAATGTGAATTTATAAGAATCAATCACTGTAAGTGGATCATGCTTATTGAGTCCTGTTTGTGTATATATTCATCTAATTTCTTTTTATCGGCAGAATCGTGGCTTGAATAGTAAAGTGCTTTTAAATGTGCTAATTGGGGGTTTCTATATTGAGCTAACAATATTGTTTCAGAAGGCGTGAAGAAAAATAAAGCAGAAAGACAAAACATTACTATTGCCCGTCGTGTCATCCGTTTGTAATAGAGTTTCAGCTCGTCACTAGCAGCATCACCTGCTCTTTTTTGTAATATGTTTGTAAAAATAAGTATGATAGGGGTTGAAATCAATCCAATGAGCAGATAAAGAAATCCATTTCCGGGCCAATATTGTAGTTTAAATAATATCCCAATAACTATAATTGCAAAAGCGATGCCCGATGGTATTGTTAGCGCTATATTTTGATTCGCAATTTTCTTTTCAGAGAAAAAGTAAAATGCAAAATAAAAGTAGACCATACTCAAAGCTCCCATTGAAAGTAGCATTAATTGCATCCCACCAGGATAATGTAGGAATTTTATAATAAGCCCTGCCAAAGCAAGTAATGCCAAAACCCGTTCTGTTCTCATATATTTTTATTCTGTATAACAAATATAAGGATTGGTTTTTATCTGTAACGATAAAAGGTTCCCGATGAAACTCCTCTAATAATGCCTGTCGGGCTCTGACTACTTTCCTATAATTTTCATTTCTGTTCTGCGGTTCAACTGACGGCCTTCAGGGGTATCATTGGTAGCAATTGGTCTTGTTTGGCCATAACCCTTATAAGTTAAACGGTTAGCATCAATTGAATGTGCAATCAAATAATTGTAAACTGCTTTGGCTCTGTTTTCGGAGAGGATGATATTGCTTTGTGGAGTTCCCTGGTTATCGGTATGCCCGCTGATTTCTATTTTAATAGTTGGATTATTTTTCAGGAATGCAATCAATTTGCCCAACTCTACTTCCGATTCAGGTTTTAAATCGTATTTGTTTGTTTCAAAAAAGATGTTTTTGAGCACTATAGTGGCTCCGGTATCGATAGGTTGTAAGGGTACATTTTTTAAATAAGGATGCTCGTAATTTGCTTTTATATCTTTCAAGGAAAAGTTTTCGGAATAGAACAAGTACCCGTTCTTACTCACATTTAGAGCATAGTTTCTATTTACGGGCAGACAAACTAAAAAGGTGCCATCAACAGGCCTGGAGGTAGATTCAGATACTACTTTCCCTGTTGTTAAATCTGTCAAGGTAAAATTAGCAATTAAAGGTTGCGTAGTAGTGGCATCGTATACTTTCCCTTTCATATAAGTTACTGGTTGTGGGCGCAAAGAATCCGGAAGCAAAAAGGAATATATATCCATTTTGCCAAGTCCTCCCGGCCTGTCAGATGAAAAATAGGCCAATTTGCCATCCGGGTCTATTGCAATACCTGTTTCATTCTTAGGTGTGTTAATCGGGTACCCTAAATTTACCGGTATTCCCCATCGTCCATTTGGCAGCCTACGCGACATAAATAAATCTAACCCACCAAACCCCGGATGCCCGTCTGATGCAAAGTAGAGTGTTTGGTTATCGGGTGCGATGCAAGGCCATTCTTCCACTCCGGGGGTATTAATCGTATCACTCAATTTTGTTGGCATACTCCAGGTTCCCGAATCACTAAGAACCGTTTCGTATATATCTTGTTGCTCCACATTATATCCGGCTACTTTTCCACGTACAAAATAAAGAGTTCTTCCATCGGAAGCAAGGCACGGCTGGGTTTCCCAATTACGGGTATTTATAGGTGGCCCCAAATTCCTGGGGCGCGACCATTCGTTACCCACCTTAAATGAATAATAAAGATCCTGGTCGCCATATCCTCCCGGCCTGTCAGATGCAAAAATAAGAAGATTACCATCTGCTGAAATACTCGGGGCTCCATCCATAGCTTCACTATTTATTTGAGGGCCCATATTGACGGCTTTTGTCCACTGTCCGTTTTCTTTAAAACTCACATACAAGTCCTCATTATAATTTTGGGCCCCAAATTCCGGGTGCCCGTATTCAAGCTGGCGTGTAAAAATAAGAGTAGTACCGTCTTCCGTAATAGTAGGGTAATATTCATCTACTTGGGTATTAATAGCGGAGCCCATATTAACAGGGTTAAACGGAACAGGATGTTTTATTGCCTCTACTGCAAATTCGCAATCGGCAATCATATTGGCAGCATCACTACGCAATTTGGGGTCTTTGTCTCCATATTCCAGGAAAAGCTGCAAATGTTGTTGGGCAATTGCATAGCGCGCTGCCCCCAGTTCCAGCTTTCCTGCGTCTAGATATATGTTAGGGTGAAATGAGGGATTAATGCGAATCACTGTATTGTATTGTACCAACGCATCCGAATCGTCGTGTATATCCTGATAAATATATCCCAGCATGCCTTGCGCTTCCGCAAACATACTATCTTCCCTGATAGCTTTTTTTAACGTTTGAATGGCCTCCGAATTTTGGTTGGCATTATAATAACCGGCTGCCTCCTGGTATAGTTTTATTGCCTTTTTATTCTGGGTAGTGTATGTTTTTTGGCTATACAACATACTGCCGATAAAGAATACTAAAAATAAAGTGGCAGTTGTTTTTTTCATTGGCAATAAAATACAATAGATTGCAAAGGTCTAAATTTTCTGCTACTCTGGAATTTTCCCTGAAACAGCAAATTCTAATTAAAGACCTTTTAGGCTTAAAAGACATACATCAGTGTGGGAAATTAATTTTAACTTTGCCTCATAATTATCTCGCATGAAGAAAGCGGAACGTAAAGAATTGAAGTATCCCGTCGGGGAATTTAAAATGCCCAAAAAGATTTCTGATAAAGAAATAGAATCAAGCATTAAAACCATAACAGGATTCCCCTCTAAACTGCGAAAAGAGATGACTAAACTGAATGATGATATGTTAGAATATCGTCATCGCCCCGGTGGTTGGACAATAAGGCAATTAATACATCATTGCGCTGACAGCCATATAAATGCGTATGTGAGAACTAAACTAGCCTATACAGAAAAGAACCCTACTGTAAAACCCTACGACGAAAGTGCATGGGCAAATACCGGGGATGCGGGAGAAGCTCCCGTAGAATGGTCGTTGATGTTATTAGAAGGCTTGCATAAACGCTGGACTGCCTTATTATCTGAATTAAACGAAGATGACCTGGAAAGAACATATTATCACCCCGAACAAAAAAAAGAAATAAAGTTAAAACAACTTTTAGTTCTTTACGCCTGGCATTGTAGCCACCACCTGGCCCATGTACAACAAGCTAAAAAGCATAAAAATAAATTCAAGTAAGCTGTTCGATAAAAGTAAAAGCCATAAGATAATTGTCAAATGGTCTATACAATTTTTATCCTATAGTTTATATTTTATTGCGCCGGCTGCATTCGCACAAAATACGGATGCAAGCGCCATTGCGCTTTTCAATTCGGGTCAATATCAAAAGGCTGTCGTTGCTTTTACTGCTCTTATAAAAGCAAATAAGCACGATACCAATGCATACGGTTATCGGGGAGCTGCCCGGGAGCGGATTAAAGATTATGATGGAGCCCGTAGCGATTTTAGAAAACTGAGCAGATGGAGCCCCCGGGACCCAAGACCTCATTTTAAACTGGGTTTTTTGTGGGCTGAAACAGAAGATTATTTCCATTCCATACGGGAATATACCAAAGCTATAAACCTCGATCCTACCTATGCTGTAGCATATAATAACCGGGGTAATTCAGAATATTCAGTAGGCGAAGCCAGGGAGGCCATGCACGATTTTACGTCTGCTGCTAATGCCGATACAACCTATCCTGATCCTTGGTATAACCGTGGCCATTTAAAAATGGCTCTCGATGATTATCATGGGGCTGTTAGCGACTTCAGCAGGGCTATTGCATTAGATCCGTCTAACCCCGACAGTTGGTTTAGCAGGGCGCAGGCCTATGATGCAATTAATGATACCTTTAATGCCATAAGTGATTATAGTACTACAATTCAAATAGACACCGGATATATGGACGCTTATTATTTCAGGGGGTGCGACTTACTTGAAGCAAAAGACTATGAAAGCGCTATGAATGATTTTTCTGCATCACTGAGTAACGACAGCAGTTACTACTGGGTCTATTACTTACGGGGGACAGCTCTTGATTCGTTGGGTGAATATGCTGCGGCTATTGATGATTACGCGCATGCTATTGCTATGCAGCGTGATTGCGGCCCTGCTTACCTTGGGCGGGGATATGCCTACCTGGAACAAGGAATGAAGGACTATGCCTGCACCGATTTAAATGCTGCATTGTACTATGGCGCCGGTGGAAGAACAAAAGAACTCTTGGATAAAAACTGTGGTGTGCGTATAAAAGTATATGGGAGATAATTTATAAAGGCGAAAAACCAGAATGTTTTTAATGAAGCCTCATTCCATTTTGATAGTTATAATCTTATTTTCCTGTCGTATTATGGGACAGGTTCCGCCCTATGCCGGGCACCAGGCCGATACCGCAGGCGCGGGATTTACCGATAAATCGGAAGCCAAAAACGGTATACAAAACGGAGTAAAGGAAGGCAAATGGATTGAAAATATTGATGTGCGGGGAAATGTTACAGATAACCCTCATGCTGTATATTACCGGCTCACCATATATACGGCCGGTAACCCCGATGGGCTGCAGCACTATTATTACAAGAATGGCCAACTGGCTGCTATTATGCCGTATGCAAACGGCAAAAAAAATGGAATTGGAAAGCTCTTTTTTGAAAGCGGTGCATTACTAAAAGTAATCCCATATAAGGACAGCTTAATAAATGGAGTAGCTGTAACCTATTACGAGAATAGTCAGGAAATGAATGAAATTCCATACTCCAATGGTAAAAAGAATGGACTGGGGAAATTGTATTACCAAGATGGTAAATTGCAGAGCAAAACTTTCTATGTGAATGATTTAAAAAATGGCGATGTCGATGTTTATTACGAAAGCGGTGGGTTAATGTCTGAAATTCCATGCATAAATGACAAAAGAAATGGTGTTGAGAAAGAATATTATGAAGATGGCAAATTAAAAAGCGAAACTCCTTATAAGGATGATAGGATAAGTGGAGAAACGAAACAATACGAGGATAGTGAAAATGAATTTAAATAAGTGGGCGCTGACATTTAGTTTCTGTTGTTGCATTTTAGTATGCCCGGCGCAATCGTGCCAGCCACAGCCCGATGCGAAAAATGAAATAGTGAATGGGCTGAAACAAGGAAAATGGGTTGAATATATAGACGAGAAAAATAATCCTGTTAATGATACAGCTTCAGCATTGTTTTATAGGGTAACCTATTATAATTCCGGCAAGCCCGATGGAGTAGTGTGGGAATACAATAAGAATAATTTGTTGCGAAATGAAATACCTTACACCGATGGCAAAAGAGAAGGCATGGAGAAAGAGTATTATCTTGATGGAAACCTGAGGCGTGAAGATTCTTATGCAAATGGAATGTTAAATGGTCCGACAAGGATATACAATGAGAGTGGTATTTTGTTGAGTGAAGTATCTTATAGGAAAGATACATTGTATGGAACTATGAAGCTGTATTACGAAGATGGAACTTTAAGGCTTGAGTGTTCATATATCAATGGGCGGAGAAACGGAATGGAAAAAGCATATTATGAGAATGGGCGAATGAGAAGCGAGACCCCTTACAGAAATGATAGCCTTATGGGTTTAGAGAAGACCTATAATGAAGAAGGTATTTTAGTTATGGAAGCCTTCTATTACGATGGAATGAAAAGCGGAATTGAGAAAGATTATGGCAGCAACAGGAAACTGCATGAAGAAGTCATGTATGCTAAGGGCGCTAAATGCGGCATTGATAAGGAATATTACGACGATGGGCATTTACATATGGAAAGCCAGTACAGTAACGGGACAAAAGCCGGTATGTCGAAAGAATATTATGAGGATGGGAAGGTGAAAACTGAAACCCCATTTGTTAACTTTAACATAAACGGAGAAGAAAAGGGATATTATGAAAGTGGCGAATTGATGCGTGAAACCCCTTATGCAAACAACCAGAAAAACGGAATTGAAAAAGATTACTATAAAAACGGAAAATTGGAATTGGAAATAACCTTTGAAAATGGACAATTAAACGGTATAGAAAAATATTATTATTCAAATGGAGCCATTCACAATGAAATACCATATGTGGTGGGGAAAAAAAGCGGGATTGAAAAGGAGTACTATCCCTCGGGCGTATTAAAAGCAGAAACCGTTTATCACGGCGGTAAGATAGATGGATTTAAAAATTACGACACCTCCGGTAAAGAAATCAAATAATTAGTATTCCAACTCTTCTAATTAACCTTCTGTCGCTTCTAATTAATAGTCTGACTATTATGTTCTTAATATTAAACGTAAGTGGAGTATCTTAGTCAAAGTATACCAGTATCTTCAATTTTATAACATTACGTAGATTAAATAGAAGCAGAGTCAAGTTGAGAAAGAGAGGATTGTTTTTACACTTTGTTATAATGGCCAACTTGGTTACCGCCCAAACAGGGAATACGGTAGGCTCAAGTTCCGGTAATATTGTCCACAATAAAACGGCTGATAGCCTTGCCGAACAGAAAGATTTAGCTGATGTATTGAGCCGGGCTTTAAAAAGAGATAAAAAGTCGGGTTCAGATACTACTCTGCAAGTACCAGGTAAATTGTTTTTTTCTTTTGCTCCGGCAGCAGGCTATACACTGGAGGGAGGCCCCATTGCAGTAGTCACGGTAAATGCCTCATTCTATACAGCCGACCCTTCCAAAACAAACCTATCTGTTTTTACATTCGGTGGTGAGTATTCTCTTCATAATCAGTTGATGATACCTATCATAAGTGATATCTGGTCTAAAGATAATAAGTTTGACTGGCTGGGAGATTGGCGCTACTATAGTTACCCATCTACCACCTATGGGTTAGGTTCAAATACCTCTTTATCACAAGCAGATAATACCTATTATTCCTATGTAAGGTTTTATCAGGAAGTGCTAAGACATTTTAGCTCGGACTACTATATGGGTATCGGCTATAACCTGGATGATCATTATAATATTAAAGATTATGGTGATGCAACTGATTACCAGGAATATAATTCAGAAAATAATAACGGGGCAACAAAAACAATTTCCTCCGGACCACTGGTTCATTTGATGTATGATAGCCGAAAAAATATTAACAACCCCAGGGCTGCTCTTTTGGCCAGTATTATATTCCGTACCAATTTTACCTTTTTAGGCAGTACCCAAAATTGGCAATACCTGCAAATAGAGGTACGGAAATATATTAAACTTAATTCGCGGGATGTGTTGGCGTTTTGGAGTTGGAACGAATTTACCTCGGCCCCTGCTCCATTTTTTGACTTGCCTGCTAACCAATGGGATACGTACAGTAATACTGCAAGAGGTTATATACAAGGCTTTTACAGAGGAACAAACTTTGCCTATCTGGAAGCAGAATATCGTTTCGTACTGACACGTAATGGTTTGTTGGGTGGCGTTGTGTTTTCAAATGCCGGAAGTGCAACACAATGGCCATCGAATAAATTTCAATATATCGACCCGGGCGAAGGAGTGGGCTTACGTATTAAATTCAATAAGTATTCCGATGTTAATTTATGCATTGACTATGCAGTTGGCTTACACGATGGTTCTCATGGATTGTTTTTTAATCTGGGAGAAGTATTTTAAAATTAGTTAAAAAATCATCATATATAAACTTTACTGCTTTTTTAAAGTCTACAATATAATTTATAAGGCAAGTTTACCGGTTGACTATCGTCCAATATATTCCAATAATCCCCAAGATGCAGCAGTAGTACTCAAATTTATTTTTTTGAAGAGTAATAGAAAGCATGCTCAAGTATCTTGGCTGCCTGTTTGTATAGTGATATGTATAGTCAATGCGATGGCTATAGATAGTACTGCCCAATCATCTAATTTTACGTTACATGATACCATTGCTTCTGCAAAAAAGCGTGATAGCATACGATATGTTCAGAAAGATGCGATGGATGAAATTGAGAAGGTGGTAAAGCTGAGGGAAAGAGAGCCTGTTGATAGCGAATGCCTTAAACCCGGGAAAATACTTACATCTATTTTTCCTGCTATTGGATATTCATTATCCAATGGAGTTACTTTTATATTGGCCACCAACTTTTCATTTTACACCGATAACTCGGCGACTACCAATCTATCCGTAATCAGTCTTAACCCATTATATTCGCTTAAACAGCAAACCATCATTCCCGTGATAAGCAGTGTTTGGTTGAGCAATAATAAAATCAATTTATTAGGCGATTATCGCTTTTATCAATACCCCTCGCTGACTTATGGGCTGGGAGGGAGAAGGTTATTATCGCAGTCCGATTCGGTAGATTACTCCTATATAAAAATCTCCCAGGAAGCGCTTTACCGTATTGTCCCCAATTTATATGGAGGAGGAGGCTATAACTTAGATTATCATTATAACATCCAGGAGTCGGGCAATAACAGGCAGTATTTCAGGTACACTGACGGAGTTACTCAAACTACTTCCTCGGGTTTGGTGGCGCGTTTAAAGTACGATGACAGGGCTAATATTAATAACCCCGAAAATGCCTTTTATGCTGATATTACCTATCGCGATAACTTAACTGCATTAGGCAGCACAAGCGATTGGCGGGAGGTGGATATTGAGTTTCGGAAATATATAAGATTATCCAAGCATCCGAGAAATATACTGGCGTTTTGGAACTGGAACGAGTTTACCTATGGACCTTACCGGAATGCGGTACCCTATTTCGACTTGCCCAGTACCGGTTGGGACGAGTATTCCAATTCAGGCAGAGGCTACATACAAGGTCGGTTCAGAGGGGCTGACATGGTTTACCTGGAAGGAGAGGATAGGTTCGATATATTAAATAATGGGTTATTGGGCGGAGTTGTATTTTGCAACGGTGAATCGGTACCTAATTATCCTACAACTAAGTTCTCGGTTATCCATGTTGGTAAGGGCATAGGCTTACGGATAAAATTGAATAAGTATTCCCAAACCAACCTATGCATTGATTATGGATGGGGCGATGGAGGCTCGCAAGGGTTTTTCTTTAATGTGGGAGAGGTGTTTTAAGGGCACTTGCAAGCATCCTTCTTCGATATATCGTGTACATAAATAACCCTTGTAATGCTATCGAACTGCATACAGATAACATTCAACTGTTTCCCTTTTTTGGTGTCTCCGTTAAAATTAAACAAGGGATGATGCTGGTTAAAGTCCTGGCTTTGTTTAGAATTCACTTTTCCCACAAGCATGGCTTCCTTTACTTCGCCTGTATCTACCTTTTCGCATTTCATTTCACAGGTTGCCGTATCGGAATATTGTATCGTTTGGCCGGCTAACTGGTCCAGTTTCAGCATTCCGGGGGTGAGCATCTTGTAATCGCGGTTGCCGAAGAAAAAGTATACCCCTATCAACCCAATTATTACACCGAACATATAGAGCCTTAATCTTCTCCAAAAACCCGGTTCCAGTTTAAATGCGGCCATGATACAATGTTACTTGTTTACCTTCTCCATGGCAGAAGCAGGTACAGCCGTCATTACAACGGTTTTGCTGGTTGGCTGAGGAACTAATGCAGTAGCCGATTGGGTATGCACTGCAATATGGGGAGCGATAATGAGTGATACAATACTCATTAATTTAATCAATATATTCATCGAAGGGCCGGAAGTATCTTTAAAAGGATCGCCTACTGTGTCGCCGGTTACCGATGCTTTGTGGGGCTCTGATTTTTTGTAGAACATTTCACCATTGATAGAAACCCCTTTTTCAAATGATTTTTTAGCATTATCCCAGGCTCCGCCTGCATTCGATTGGAAGATGCCCATAAGCACACCGCTTACGGTAACACCGGCTAATAATCCGCCTAATACTTCGGGTCCGAAGGCGAAACCTACTATTACCGGAACCAATAAAGCAATAGCACCGGGTGCAATCATTTCACGAATAGAAGCCTTGGTGGAGATGGCCACGCATTTTTCATATTCGGGCTTGGCTTTATATTCCATAATGCCGGGTATTTCACGAAACTGGCGGCGTACTTCATTTACCATATCCATAGCGGCACGTCCAACAGCGGCAATACAGAGTGAAGAGAAAATGAATGGTATCATTCCGCCTACAAATAATCCTGCCAGTACTTGCGCTTTATATATGTCAATGTGTTCAATACCTGCTACGCCTACAAATGCAGCAAAAAGTGCAAGAGAGGTTAACGCTGCAGATGCGATTGCAAATCCTTTCCCAGTGGCAGCAGTAGTGTTACCAACAGCATCCAGGTTATCAGTGCGGTGACGAACTTCCTCCGGTAAACGGCTCATTTCAGCTATTCCGCCTGCATTATCGGCAATCGGACCAAATGCATCGATGGATAATTGCATGGCCGTAGTGGCCATCATACCTGCTGCTGCTATAGCTACTCCATATACCCCTGCAAAATGATAGGAAACCATAATGCCTGTCGCTAATACAAGGATAGGAGCAACCGTAGATTCCATACCTACTGATAAACCACCCAAAATATTGGTGGCGTGTCCTGTTCCCGAACGTTTGATAATGGATAGTACAGGACGTTTACCCATAGCGGTGTAGTATTCAGTAATCATACTCATCAGTGTACCTACTACCAGCCCTGTAATAATGGCGTAATAAACATCCATTGCTGTAAATGGCAGAGCACCCGCGCGATTCATGTGCATTTCACCTGCAGGAAGCAAATAATTCACTGCAAAATAGGTAGCAATGGCAGTAAGAATAATGGATGACCAGTTACCTAAATTTAAGGCTTTTTGAACACTCGAGTTTTCACCTTTTATTTTTACAAACCAAGTACCTACAATCGAGAATAATAAACCGATTCCTGCCGTAAACATAGGTAGTATTACAGGTGATAATCCTCCGAAATTATCTTTCGAGGCATCAATTTCTTGTCCCAATACCATGGTAGCCAAAATAGTGGCAACGTACGAACCAAATAAATCAGCTCCCATACCGGCCACATCACCCACGTTATCACCTACGTTATCAGCAATAGTGGCGGGGTTACGCGGGTCATCTTCCGGAATACCGGCTTCAACCTTTCCCACGAGGTCAGCCCCAACATCGGCTGCTTTGGTATAAATACCTCCCCCCACACGGGCAAATAAGGCAATTGATTCAGCGCCCAACGAAAAACCAGCCAGTACTTCAATAGCTCTCTTCATTTCGGATCCTGAAACGGGTGTGCCATGCACAAATACTTGATAGAAAACGATAAACAAGCCACTCAAACCAAGAATGGCAAGCCCTGCTACACCTAATCCCATTACGCTGCCCCCGGTAAAGGACACTTTAAGAGCTTTTGCAAGACTGGTTCTGGCGGCCTGTGTGGTGCGCACATTGGCACGGGTTGCAATACGCATACCAATATAGCCTGCGGTGGCTGATAATACAGCTCCTATACAAAAGGAAATGGCAATAATGGGGCTTGAATCCGGCACAGTAGTTCCGGACCATGCCAATAAGGCAGCCGTAATAACGACAAATATGCTTAAAATGCTCCATTCGGCTTTCAGAAAAGCCATGGCGCCTTTGGCAATGGCACCCGAAAGTTCAATCATGGTGGCATCTCCTGCATCTTGCTTAGTAACCCATGCAGAAGCAAAGACAGTATAAAGTAATGCAATAACGCCGCAAATAGGAACCAGATATACAATTACATTCATAATTCAGGTTGATTTTTTAGAATATTTTTTAAAAAAAGGTTTGCAAATATACAGATTCATATAATATAGTAATGAGGGGATTTTATGCAACCCGGTCGGATACTTATTGAAAAAGGGCCAATAATGCATTCTTTGAGGATAAATTAAGTTTATACATTTGCCTTCTCAATATTGCATTTACATGAAAAACATCGTTATAAAATATGGCATCATCTCGGGCTTATGTATGGCAGTTTTACTTTTCATATCCATACCTATAGCCTCCAACGTAGGGTACAATGCCATTGGTATGATATTGTTTATAGGTAAAATAGCGGCTTTTATACCCATTTATTTCGCTATTCGCTATTACAGGAAAACAGAAGGAAATGGTATGCTTACTTTTTTTAAAGGATTTAATATCGGTATACTTATAGTGGTTATCACCAGCTTGTTTTATGCCTTATCGTGGATAATGCTCTATTATTGGGTTACCCCTGATTTTCCTGACAAATATTTCCAGGATTTTGTAGTTGAGTTAAAGTTGCACGGTGCCCAACCGAAAGATATTACCGAAGCTCAGGCTCAGTTTGAGGAATCAAAGAAGATTTTGGCCAATCCATTTATCAATTTTGCCAGGGCTTTTACAGATGACCAACTTGAATACGGGATTATTATGACCCTTATTTTTGCCCTTATATTAAGAAAAAAACCACCTACGTTGGAGTTGGAAAATATAGGATAGCACCCCTCTACAAAAGAATATTATTTTTGAATTTCCACTTTCTTAATAATAGGGGCTACACCTTCCCCGGCTATTTTTAGAATATATACCCCATCCGGGTAATTAGATACATTAAGTGCAATACTGTACTGGTTAGCAAAAGATTGGGTTATCAGCTCTTGCCCTTGAATAGTATATAGAGATAAGATTCCTTTATTTAATGAAGGAGTGGGTGTCAGTTCTATATTTAGCTGGTTTTTAGCCGGATTTGGAAAAACGGAGGCGTAATTTTGGTTTTCTTTTTCATCTCCTATTCCCAAAACACCTCCCACATCGGCTACTTTTCGGATAACATTATTCAGCCAATCAGGTATATACATATTCCCATACGAATCGAATGCTACCTGGTCGGGATGATTTAATTCTGCCTTAATAGCTGGTCCGCCATCACCCGAATAGCCTGTTTTCCCATTTCCTGCTATAGTCATTATAATTCCAGCGGTATTTATTTCGCGTACGCATTCATTACCGGCATCAGATATATAGATATTGTTCGTAGCATCTAAGCTTACGCCGGAAATATCAGTGCTAAATTCTGCGTTTATAGCAGGTCCGCCATCGCCACTATATCCATATACTCCTCCTAGTCCGGCTATGGTATTAATAATTCCGGTGTTCTTCGAAACCTTCCGGATACAACCATTATTCATATCAGCTATATATACATTTCCCGTATCATCCAATGCTATACTATTCGGATAGTCTAATTGTGCATTGGTGGCGGGGCCTCCGTCACCTGAATACCCCTGAGCGCCGTCTCCGGCTATGGTTTGTATAGTCCCTTTGGATATATTCACTTCCCGTATCCTGTTATTGTTAGCGTCAGCAATATATAAGTTGCCTTGTTTGTCAAAAGCCAAGCCTGTAGGGTCATATAATTCCGTAGAATCTAATGGATGATTGTCGCCGTTATAGTTACTAATAAAAGTACCGACAAGGGTACTTATTTTACCACTTTTTGCATTAATTTCCCGTACACGACTATTGCCGTAGTCGGCAACAAATATATTGCCTGTATCATCTATTACTATCCCCTTCGGCCAGTTCAATTGTTCAGAAGTTGCCAATTTCCCATCTCCTATATATCCCTGTTTGGTTGCTTCACCAGCAATTGTTGTAACTATACCTGCAATATTGACTTTCCGGATAACATCATTCTGTTGGTCAGAAATATAATAATTCCCCGCTGCATCAAAAACCACATTGCTCGGATTATTCAAATTTGCAAGGGTTGCCTGCCCTCCATCTCCAAAAAAGCTAGGAGTCCCGGTTCCTGCAACCGTAATAATAATTTGTGCGGGTGCACTAATTACGGCAGAGATAAGTATGTATCCTGTAAAAAAAGTAATCCTACAAAGATTCATGTGAAGGGGCATGAATCGTAAAGGTATACTTTTTATTTTAAAGTGGAACTGCTACAATAAATTATAGTATAAATAATGGATATTTTTTTGGAATTATTCTCCATGCTGAACCTTTCCCACACCGCCGCTGGTATTTTCCATCACTTTGGCAGGGCCGTAATAGGTTAATCCTCCTATGCCATTCACATTCAGGTATATTTCACTATCAGCATATACATTGGCAGCGCCAACTCCGCTAACGGTAGCATGCAGAACATTCACTCTAAAGTTTTGTGCTTTCAGCGCACCAACTCCATTATCTTCTATCGTTGCAAAGTGGGCTTTTCCGGCAATGGTTAAGGCTCCAACTCCGTTCTCCGAGGCAGTTACCGAGTCGGCATGAATCAATAAATCGCTGGCTCCAACTCCGTCCGATTCGTATGTAAACCGGGAGGTTGTAATGGTATCTGCGGATTCTATTTTCCCTACCGATTCAGTTTCTATGGCATCTATATGCTTAAAGGTAACATATATTTCCGTTTTCCGATGGCCTAAACTAGTAGTATGGTTTTCAACGGTATCCATAATAACAAGCGTGTTACCTTCATTAGTCACTTTTAAATCGCTGGGGTACTGACCTTTCACCACCACGCTCTCACTTGTTCCCTGCTGAAGGATAATATCGAACACGCCATTAGCTTTAATAGCATTGAACGATGTAACAGGCATATTTTTTCCTTCCGCCGGAAGGGTAGTGTACTTTACATTGGAACCTACACCAATAACACATGAGGAAACTACAATAGCAATAACTAATGTAGCAAAGAGGAATTTAGTTTTCATAATTTTATTTTTTGATATTTACCCTATGACGTAAAGGTAACAGGAAAAGTTACAATCCCGCTAATAACATCTTCCACGCCTCTTCTATTTGGCTTTGTTCTAACAGTTTGTGCGCTTCTTTGTGCAATTCCACTCCTGTCAGTTTAACAGAGTTATTTGCCGCATATTTTTTCACATCCTCATCTGATGGCAAATGGGTAACGTTACCCAATTTACCTAAATCATTACCCGTTAATATGCTGCTATTTCGTATGGATGCAGGCAATGCATCTACCCCGATACCGAGATTAGCCATCGGCTGAACTTGTTCGAACAAAGCCGCACCGGAAGCCCTGCAATAATAATTACCACCCATACGGCCCACTAAATCAATCTTATTGGGGTCTATTTTTTTATCTGCATTCAAAATATCTTCGCTGATATGCACTAATATGATTTCACAGATAATCAGGTTACCGGAACCGCCACCTGTACCCATTTGTTTTACTTCAAGCACTTTACATTCCATTTGTACCGGAGATTCCTTTACCCGGAAAGGCCTTATTTTATCTGATGCAATAGGCGTAAAACCTGATTTAATGAATTCATTTACTCCCCTGGGGTATTCAGCGCTGGCAAGCGAAGCCTGCTGAACCATATTGTACGATACTGCATTTATCACTACCTCAGGCACTTCCAACACATTCTCCACCGTATTTTTTACTTGCCCGGTTCTGCCCGAACGTGCCGGAGAAAACACCGCAACAGGGGGATTAGAACCAAAAATATTAAAGAAGCTGAAAGGACTTAAATTAGGATTACCCTGAGCATCTATAGTGCTGGCAAAGCATATAGGCCGGGGGCCTACGGCTGAAACCAGGTGGCTATGCAATATATTCTGGGGGGTATCTGAAGGAGAAATGGTGAGCATAGTTTAGATTTTGAATAACAGCAAAAATATAATGTGTATCGATACACATGGACATTTATATGAAACTAATTTATATTTGGCGTATAAACATTAATAAAGGCTTGTTCACCTTTTCTATTAGTTAATTTTCCAGTTTCAAATTTGCTAATTATTTTTTCTGCCCCTGCTTTTAAATCATCATAAAAATCCTCAAGGATAAGTATCAAAAATCCTTGAGGAATTTCTTGCAAATGTTTGGTGGTATCTTTAATAGATTCTCTTCTTGTAGTAAACATTATCCCATTTCTTGGACGCAGTTGATGAACCATAGCACATCTTAAGTTCTCGTATAAGTAGAACTTGTTGTTAGCTTTAGTAAATGGAGCATAGCTGTTAGGGAATAGCTTCTTTATCGCGATATTAAACCTGGTTTCAACAATTTTCTTTTTTTTCATTCTACTTGTATCAAAAGGTAATTCATCATAACATGCTCCTAAGAATTCAATACAAACAACAATTGGGAGAAATTTTATGTATGGCGATATTTGTATATAGGTTTTAGAGTCCTTATTATCGAGAGGATATACTAGTCCATCCATTTCGCCAATGATAATGGATCTAATTCCCTTAATAATGGAATAGGTTGTGCTGTCCATTTCTATTTTAGGCGATTCCATACTCATTTACCTACAAAGTTAGTACATTTGCGATTCATACGCTGACTATTATGCAAGCCGAAGTCCCTCCCTATAAACCCAAAAACAAAATACGAATTGTAACAGCCGCTTCGTTATTTGATGGTCACGATGCTGCTATTAATATTATGCGCCGCATTATGCAGGCCAGTGGAGCCGAAGTAATTCACTTAGGGCATGATCGCGGCGCACAGGAAGTGGTGAACTGTGCCATACAGGAAGATGCCAATGCCATTGCCATGACATCTTATCAAGGTGGGCACAATGAGTATTTGAAATATATGTACGACCTGCTGAAAGAACAAGGTTGCGGACATATTAAAATATTCGCGGGTGGCGGAGGTGTAATACTTCCCAGTGAAATTGAAGACTTACATAAATATGGCATTGCACGTATTTACTCACCGGATGACGGACGTAAAATGGGGCTGCAGGGGATGATAAACGATATTCTTGAAAAGTGCGATACCATTCCTTCATCTAATCATGTTGACGAAAACATTAAAGACCTCAGTAACAAAGAACCTAAATCCATTGCCCATCTTATTTCGCTTGTGGAAGATTTCCCGGAGATGGCAAGCGAGGTTCATGATAAGATAAAGAAACGCCTCACCACTAAAAATGTCCCCGTGCTTGGTATTACAGGCGTTGGGGGCGCAGGTAAATCATCGCTCATTGATGAAATTATTCGCCGTTACCTGATTGATTTTGCTGAAAATGGAGACATCAACAAAGGTAAAACCATAGCCATAGTATGTGTAGACCCGTCTAAGCGTAAAACAGGTGGTGCTTTGTTAGGAGACCGCATCCGGATGAATGCCATTGCCAATCCACGGGTGTATATGCGCTCGCTGGCCACCAGGCAAAGTCATCTGGCATTATCACAAAGCATTTCAAAAGCAGTTGAGATATTAAAGGCTTCAGGTTTTGATATGATTCTACTTGAAACATCCGGCATCGGGCAATCAGATACGGAAATAGTAGATTTTTCAGATGTATCGCTCTATGTGATGACCCCCGAATACGGTGCTGCCACCCAGCTTGAGAAAATTGACATGCTCGATTTTGCAGATGTTATAGCCATAAATAAGTTCGATAAACGTGGCGCAGCAGATGCACTTCGAGATGTAAAGAAACAATACAAACGCAACCACAAAGCCTTTACTAAAAAGGATGAAGATCTGCCTGTGTTTGGCACAATAGCCTCGCAGTTTAACGACCCGGGAATGAACAGCCTTTACAAAACGGTAATGGATACGGTTGTCGAAAAAACGGGTGCTGATTTGCATTCATCTTATCATCATTCCGAAGAGCAATCGCAAAAAATATTTATCATCCCACCGGATAGAGTACGTTATCTGTCTGAAATAACAGAGACCATTCATACCTACGATAGCTGGGCAGAAAGCCAAAGCGAGCTCGCTGAAAAACTTTATGCCCTGCATAAGGTGGAAGAAATGTTCGATGAGAAAGAAGATGCGGCAGTAAAAAAGATCACTAAAAAACGGGTAAAGGAACTGGAAGAAAAGCTTACTCCCGAAAACAAGAAAATATTGGCAGGCTGGGAAAGCGAGATGAAATGCTATATAGATGAGTTTTATATATACAATGTGAGGGGTAAAGACATCAAAGTAAAAACGCACACTGAATCGCTTTCACACACCCAGGTCCCAAAGATAGCTGTACCCAAATACAAAGCCTGGGGCGAAATATTGCATTGGTGTTTGCAAGAAAATTTTCCCGGGAAGTTTCCATATACCGCAGGGGTTTATCCTTTCAAACGGGCAGAAGAAGATCCAACCCGTATGTTTGCAGGCGAAGGTGGCCCCGAACGTACCAATAAACGTTTCCACTATGTGAGTGCAAGTATGCCTGCAAAACGGTTGTCTACTGCATTTGATTCGGTTACATTGTATGGCCGCGACCCTGAATATCGCCCTGATATTTATGGAAAGATTGGTAATGCAGGGGTTTCTATTTGCTGTTTGGATGATGCTAAGAAACTTTATTCGGGATTTAATCTTTGCGACCCGAAGACCTCAGTTTCTATGACCATTAATGGTCCGGCATCCATCTTGGCTGCGTTCTTTATGAACGCTGCTATTGATCAGCAATGCGAACTTTACATTAAACAAAACGGATTAGAAGCGGAAGTAGAAAAGAAAATAGAGGAACACTTTAAAAAGAAAGGTGTAAAACGACCCTCTTATAACGATGAATTACCTAAAGGTAACGATGGGTTAGGGCTAATGCTGCTTGGTATTACAGGTGACCAGGTATTGCCCAAAGATGTTTATGAAAAGATAAAAGCACTGGCTTTATCTCAAGTGAGGGGTACTGTTCAGGCCGATATTTTAAAGGAAGACCAGGCTCAAAATACCTGCATCTTTTCTACGGAATTTTCTCTTCGTTTAATGGGAGATGTCCAACAATACTTTATACAAAAAAAAGTACGGAATTTTTATTCGGTTTCTATATCCGGTTATCATATTGCCGAAGCAGGCGCTAATCCTATTACCCAGGTGGCATTTACCCTTGCTAACGGATTTACATACGTAGAGTATTACTTGTCGCGCGGTATGCATATCAATGATTTTGCACCGAATTTATCATTCTTTTTTTCCAATGGTATCGATCCTGAATATGCTGTGATAGGAAGGGTTGCCAGGAGAATATGGGCAAAGGCAATGAAGCTTAAATATGGGGGCGATGAACGCTCACAAATGTTGAAATATCATATTCAAACATCCGGGCGTTCCTTGCACGCACAGGAAATTGACTTCAACGATATACGTACTACCTTACAAGCTTTGTATGCTATTTACGATAACTGCAATTCACTTCATACGAACGCTTACGATGAAGCTATCACTACACCTACTGAAGAAAGTGTGAGAAGGGCCATTGCCATCCAGTTAATTATTAATAGGGAGTTAGGTTTAGCTAAAAATGAAAACCCTTTACAAGGTTCATTCATCATTGAAGAATTAACCGACTTAGTAGAGGAGGCCATCATGACTGAATTTGACAAGATTACAGAAAGAGGTGGTGTGTTGGGAGCCATGGAAACCATGTACCAGCGCGGAAAAATACAGGAAGAAAGTTTATACTATGAAACCCTTAAACATACCGGTGAATTCCCAATTGTAGGGGTAAATATGTTCTTGTCATCCAAGGGTTCCCCCAGTATTATTCCCAAAGAAGTAATTCGTTCAACGAAAGAAGAAAAGGAATTCCAGATACACATGCTGGACGATTTGCATAAAGCTAACGAAGATAAAGCACCTCAACTTTTAAGCGAATTACAACAAGCCGCCATACATAACGAAAACCTTTTTGAAAAATTGATGGAGGTTGTTCACTACTGTTCGCTCGGACAAATAACAAACGCCTTGTTTGAGGTAGGCGGACAGTACAGGAGGAATATGTAATTCTCAGAAACAAATGAACCATAAGCGATGGTGTTCAACCCTGCCTATGGTTCATTACTCAAGACCAATAAATTATCTTCTTCCACCGCCGCCTGCAGGTGCTGACGGCATTGAACGTGCCGGGGCAGCAGAGGGCATGGAGCGTGCCGGAGCAGAATATTGAGGAGCAGAGTAGTGGTTAGAAGGTTGTGCTTGCTCCCAATTGCTTCGTTGATATTGTTGAGCGCGTTGAATATTGTTATAGTTATACCTCGGTCGGCTGGGTTGTTGTTGAGTTCGCGGAGCCTGTGTTCTTTGTTGTTGTTGATTTGCTTGAGGCATATTCCTTTGTGGCACTACAGCAGGTTGTCTTGTAAAAGGCTGCCTTACATCTATCGCCTGTTTTTCTGCCGGAACTTGTGCTTGTTGCGGGTGACTATTGAGGGCAGGATATTTGGCTGCATTGTTGGCAAAATACTGATTGCGTGCTTGCGGGTTAACTGAACCGTCCTTATTCATTACTTTTTCATTCAATGCACCGTATTGTTTAAAAGCATTTGGTCTTACGGCCGGGTTTTTAGTAAAACCGGCTGGTAAATAAGGCCTGTTTGCCTGTACCCAGTTATGCACTACTTGCCTGCTTAAGGTATTTAACCTATATTGGTGTGGGCCATAATAATGGCGTATATATGCGGAGCCTAAATGAGGATACCTGTCCCAGTGCTTGGGAGAATAAAAATACCAGTTGGTAAAATAAAAAGAAGGGAAGCCAAATACCTCAAGGTTTCCGTAAGGGCCATAATAGAAGCCCCAATCGTACCAGTATGGATAGGGATACCAGTAAGAATAAGGATACCAGGTCGGGTAGCCAAACCAATACGAATAAGGATAGACAGATGCATTGTCAGCTTGTGTAGAATCCATAGGGGCATCCACATCATTTTGGCTATATCCATTATCTGTAGCATATTCATTGGCGGCAGCCTTCAATTCATCTTGTGCACCCGAATCTTGTTGAAGACTTTGTTTCCAATCATTCAATTGCTCTGCATTTATTTTTGCCTGAGCAGCTGCATTGGAATCGCTTTTATGCATTACCCATTGCGGGTCGCGTTTATATTTATCTCCAACTCTCACTGCAAGGCTTAAGTGGTCGTTTAATAAACTCATCACTTCGGGCAATTGAAGCAGGTCATTAAACACCTTTTGAACATCGGGGGGATAAGAAGAAACAATATCATTGAATTGCTGATTGGTATTATTTTGAAGGTCATTTACTTTGCTCAGCAGGTCATATTCACTTCTGCCATATTTCAAGGCTACATCATGTATTTCGGCAGGATAATCGTTTAAAATAGTGTCAATTGCTTCCTTTGATTTTTTACCACCATCTACAAGTCTTGAAATAAGATTAGGATAACGGCTCATGTTCCAAATATCTTCCTGTTTTGTTTTGTCATAACCGCTTATAAGGTCAGCAAAAGCTGAGCTGGAATTCGTTTGCAGGCTTGCTACGTTCACAATAATGGCAGGGTACTCGCAGGCTGTAAATATCTCCATTCTTACAGAATCGGGATATAGGGCTAATGCATTGATTGCAGCAGAATCTTCTTTAGTCCAAGGGGTATGTGAACTAACTTGTGTATTTCCGGAGGCTGTTTGGGCACTCATGCCGATAATGGTAAGAATTACCAGTAGAGCTAAAGAAAGGAGGGTTTTCATAAGAATCTATTTTAGGGGTTCTTTGCTTATTAGACGGTAATAATCAATAGAATCCTTTGTTAAAAAATGTTACTATAGAGCAAAGATAGAATTATGCCTGATTTTTGGTTTTGCCAATATTCATTTGTTTATGTGATTATTGTCACTTGGATTGCCCTAAAATAGAAAAGTCCCGTGAAACAGGACTTTTCTTGTAAATGGGAAATTTAATTAGTTTCCACTGCTATTGCCACCGCCATGTCCGCCTTTGTGTTCGGCTTCCATTTTTTGGTATTGGGTATATTGGTCTGCGGTAAGGATAGTTTTAATTTGAGCATCCCTGGCATCTTTTAAGGGTTGCATTTTGCTTTTCATGGCATCGTGGTCGCCATTACTGCTGCTCCATGCATCCTGCATACCTTTTGTAAAAGTTTGTTCGGCAGCTAAAATTTTACTTTCCTGGTCAGGAGTAATACCTGTTACATTTTGTTTAACATTATCTGTCATTTTTTGTGCCCTTTGCTGAGGATCTATTTGCTGTTTTCCACCCTGGGCCTGTGCCGAAACATTAGCTGTTATAAATGCCAGTCCACCTATTAATGCGATTGATTTTAAAATTTTCATGATATGTTTTTTAATTTGTTGGTAGATAATTGGACGCTAACGGGCTTGAAAACTTGCGTTCACAGAACCTTATAGCCCTTTCGGGAAGCATAAAAAATGCTTGTGCGTAATTTTATCCAACTCTTCTGCGCCCGGATAGTCAGAAGCTTTTGTAATGTCCGTTATCTTTCCATCAGGATAAAGAATATTAATGCGTCCCGAACTATTTGTTTTCATAGACTCTGACTTATAAATGGCATTTTCCACCTCGCCCGAAAACACAAAGTAATGAACATCTTTATCGCTAAGTGCATACTTGCTTTTGGCACTTTTGATAAGCTGTTTCACCTTAGTTGGGCTGAATGGTTCCTTTTGCAGGCGCGTTGAATAAAGCCTGCGGTTAATGAGCCAGGTACTGAGTGTAGATAAAATAAAATCAGGATGGCTCATCCATTCTTTTATGCAACTCATTATATCGTGGTCGTCGAGCATGGCAAAGGTGTTCACCAGATCTTTATTTTTTTCAAAATCTTTCTTACTAAAACTAGTGTAAATAAAAACCCGCAATGCAGGTGTGCAGAAAAGCTCGCCACCTTCAGCGGCTATTTCTTTAGCCCGGTCAATAATATTTACCACAAGCTCCATAGCCGAAAGTACCGTTTTGTGCAGGTAAACCTGCCAATACATAATGCGCCGGGCGATAATGAATTTTTCAATGGAATAGATTCCTTTAGCTTCCACTACAAGGTTGCCTTTCGCCACTGTGAGCATATTAATGATACGGTCATAACCCACCACTCCTTCCGATACGCCGGTAAAAAAAGTATCGCGGGTGAGGTAATCTAGCCTGTCTACATCCAGTTGGCTTGATACAAGTTGGTGCAAGAATTTCTTTGGGTATTGATTACGGAAAATGCGAATGGCGAGTGACAGTTCCCCGTTGAATTCTTTATTGAGTTTTTCCATGAAGATGGAGGACATATCTTCATGTGCTATATGTTGCACAATGCTGTGCTCCAGATTATGCGATAAAGGCCCGTGTCCAATATCATGTAGCAATATGGCAAGCTTAGCGCTTTCTTCTTCTTTTTCAGTTATCTCAATGCCCTTCGAACGCAAGGTTTCGATGGCTTTATGCATCAGGTGCATGGCGCCAAGTGTATGGTGGAAACGGGTGTGAATAGCACCCGGGTATACCAAATGGGTTACCCCAAGTTGCTCGATTCTTCTCAACCGCTGAAACCATGGATGCTCAATCAGTTGGAATATCACACCATCCGGGATAGTGATAAATCCATAAATCGGGTCGTTGACTATTTTCTTTTTGAACATATTAACTTTTGGTCGGTTCTTTCAAAATACCTGATTTCATAGCATATTGATGGCTATAGTCATATAGGCTGGCTGCAAGCGCTTCGTCGCCGGTTGCCTTTTTTAACATATCGCTTTGGTTTAGCAACATTTGGTGTATGAACTGGCGCATTTCTTCTATGTTCATGTCTTTTGTCCAAAGGTTGAGGTGCAGGGATGATTGTTCTTTGCCATCCCATAAAGCAAGAAAGAATGATTTGCATTCGCCACTTTCATTATTTTCAGATGAGTTCCAGTTCATCTTAACAGGCAACTTGTTTTCATCTAACTCAACGGTAATATGTATTTCTGATTCTTTGCTCATATTTTAAGAATAAAGGTTAAGGGATAAGTAGGGTAATAGTGTGTAATTGACAAAATTATTAAAAGTTGTTAATACTTAGTGGATCTCCTTATTACTTGTCCCTGTTTTACCCTTATATTTGGAAATCTATTTAAGGCAAAACATGACAAAAACGCTCAGGCAATTTGATGTGGCTGTTCAGTCGGCTAAGGATATATTCATGAAGAAGATGTACGACTATGGTACTGCCTGGCGGATATTGCGTACTTCATCCATCACCGACCAGGTATTTATTAAAGCCCAGCGCATCCGTAGCATCGAAGAGAAAGGAACCCAGAAAGTAGGGGATGATATAACCGGAGATTTTATAGGGATATTCAATTATGCAGTGATAGCCCTGATACAGTTGCATATGAAAGATGATGCAAGGACAGAAATTCCGGCCGATGAAGTGGAAAAGCTTTTTGATATGCAGACTGGCGAAGCCCGTAAACTGATGCAAGACAAAAATCATGATTATGGCGAAGCTTGGAGGGAAATGCGTATTTCATCACTCACTGATTTGATTCTGATGAAGCTTATGCGCATTAAACAGATAGAAGAACACAAAGGCAAAACCCTTATTTCGGAGGGGATTGATGCTAACTATTACGACGTAATGAATTACGCTATATTTGCTTTAATACGTCTAACTGAAAAAGTGCAGCATGAAGAAAGTCGTTAAAATATCGCAAGTACTTGTTGGGATACTTTTCATTTTTTCAGGGTTTGTCAAAGCCGACGATCCTACAGGGTTTACTATCAAATTACTGGAATATTTTGCTCCGGATGCATTAAATATACCCTGGATGGATAGGTTTAGCTTCACCATAGCATTCACTATTCCGATTGTTGAAATGATGCTGGGTTTTATGATTTTGCTGGGAGCCCGCAAAAAACTTACTCTTATTCTTCTGGTATTGCTGGAATTGTTCTTTACCTTTTTAACTTGGTACACTGCTCACTATAATAAAGTACTTGAATGTGGTTGTTTCGGCGATGCCATACCTATGACATCGTGGCAGTCGTTCTGGAAGAATATTGTATTGATGGTATTTATCATTATCCTGGTAATTGGCAACAAATATATTTCCCCTCTAATTAAAGGGAAAACACAAAACGTGATATTGGTGATTCTTTTGGCAGGTTCTACTTTCTTCTCCTATTATTGCTACAACTATTTGCCAGTAATAGATTTCCGCCCTTATAAAATAGGTACCAATATTAAGAAAGATATGCAAGGAACACCCGATGTAGTTAAGTTCTATTACACCTTGAAAAATAAGAAGAGTGGAGAAACAAAAGAGTTTGACAAGTTCCCTGACAATTACCAGAACGATTGGACATTCATAGGCAGCCGCACCGAAACTATTAAGAAAGGTATAGATGCTAAAATAAAGGATTTCAGTATTGCCAGTCCTTCCGGAAGTGATGTTACTGATAGTATTCTCAGTGCTCCAGGAAATACATTTTTGCTTATTTCTATGTCCATCGATGAAGCAAATAAAGATAAAGAAACGGTGAGTAAAATAAATGTACTTGCTTCCGATTGCATTAAAAATCATATCGGTTTTATTTGCCTTACAGCTTCGGATCAAACTCAGATTGTTTCTTACCAAAAAACATATGCCCCTCCATATCAATTTTATGGTACCGACGGAACGGTTTTAAAGACCATGATACGTTCCAATCCCGGGCTTATTTTAATTAAGGGAGGAGTAGTGAAGGCCATGTGGCATTACCATTCCATACCAAGTTTTGCAGATGTAAATGCCCAATATCTTCATTAATCGTGTTTAGCTTTATAGTCAGGCGGACAGGACATGGATTATTGGTGTTGCTGGGTGTATTAGTGCTTGTATTTTTATTATTTAATGTGCTTCCCGGAGATCCTGCCAGGTTGGCGATGGGGCAGCGTGTAAACCAAAAATCACTCGACATTATTCATAAAGATATGGGACTCGACGAGCCCGTATACAACCGGTTTCTTTTGTATGTAAATGACCTTTCTCCGGTTTCAATTTATAATGAAAGTGTTATGGGCAGCCATATTTATTTGGACCCTGAAAAATATCCCCACGCTATTCGTTTGCTTACGTTTTCTTCTAACCGGGCACTTATTTTAAAGTTCCCTTATCTTCGACGTTCCTACCAATCGCGGAAGCGTGTGAGTGATATTATTATGGCGGCGCTCCCCAATACGGCTGTGCTGGCTTTTTCTGCTATTATCATTGCATCTATATTGGGAATTATCATGGGCATAATTGCAGCTCTCTTCAAAGATTCTATTTACGATAAGGTTTCCATAGTGTTGTCTGTACTTGGGCTTGCTGGCCCATCCTTTTTTACCGGCTTAATAATTGCATGGCTTTTCGGGCATGTGCTTCACAGGTTCACCGGTGTCAATATTACGGGCAATCTATTTATTATGGATGACAATGGAAACAAAATCCTTCAACTGAAAAATCTTATTCTTCCTGCCTTAACATTAGGGATACGTCCACTTGCTATTATTGTGCAATTAACACGAAACTCCATGTTGCAAGTAATGACAAAAGATTATATACGTACTGCTTTTGCAAAAGGCTTAAGCCTGCGGACTGTTGTAACAAGGCATGCATTGAAAAATATGCTTAACCCTGTTATTACGGCGATATCAGGGTGGTTTGCAAGTTTAATTGCAGGGGCCGTATTTGTAGAATATATTTTCGGTTGGGAAGGTATAGGTAAAAATATTGTAGATGCGCTCGGAACTTTTGATATGCCTGTAATTATGGGTATTATATTAGTGACCGCAGCGCTATTCGTAATTATTAATATATTGGTTGATATTTCATACGGATTATTGGATCCGCGCATTAAACAGGTGTAAATTTTAATTGAATAAACCATAATTAAGACAATATGAGGAATAAAATTGTAGCAGGAAATTGGAAGATGAATAAACTCTATTCAGAGGCAGTTGAACTGGTAGACGAAATTACCATCCAATTAAAAGATGACCCGAAGGCAGATGATATAATTAAAATCATAATTCCTGCTTTCCCCTACATACGAAAGGTAGTAAGGCATTCGCATGGTGTAAAAAATTTATTTACAGGTGCCCAGAATTGCGCCTCCGAAGAAAGTGGAGCTTACACGGGCGAGGTTTCAGCGGCGATGATAAAATCACTTGAAGCTAATTATGTTATCGTGGGGCATTCTGAAAGGAGAAGTTATTATAAAGAAAACCATTTGGACCTTAAGAAGAAGGTAAATGCATGCCTTGAACAATCGCTCACACCTATTTTTTGTGTTGGAGAGACCAAAGAAATAAGGCAATCAAACAAACATTATGAAGTAGTGGCAGAGCAGATAAGCGAGAGCCTGTTTCATTTATCCGCCGCGGAATTTGAAAAACTGGTACTGGCATACGAACCTGTATGGGCCATTGGAACGGGTTTAACTGCAACCAGTGCCCAAGCACAGGAAATGCATCACTTCATCCGTTCGATGATTGAAAAGAATTATGGAAAGGATGCGGCCCACAAAGTCTCCATATTATACGGAGGAAGCTGCAATGCAAAAAATGCAACGGAATTATTTGCTTGCCCGGATGTGGATGGCGGCCTGATAGGAGGTGCATCGCTTGTTCCAAAAGACTTTATAACCATTATTCACTCCTTTCCTAAATGAATCTTTTTAAAAAAATAGGATATTCTTTATTCTTTCTTTTGTTCGTTACAATCTGTAATGCGCAACAAAATAAAATCACCCAGTTTCAGCACGATTCTGTTAAGTTTTTGGATGACCTGGAGTCTTATTTAAATACCGGGCTTGCCGATAAAAGCAGTATAAGTACGTTCATGAAACAATTCAAACCCGTGTGGCAATCTTCTGCCTATACCAATTATTATAAACGGGCAACTTATAGACTGGCTGACAAAATGCTATCGAAAAATATGGAAGTATATCCTACTTTTCAATCCTTTCTTTATACCATGCTCAATTTCGCAAAAGCAGGGTTGCCGGAAGAAAAATTCAACCAATGGGATACCTGTTTTGAGAAACAAATGAATAAAAAACCTTACACAAACCTCAATATCTTTCTATCCGTTTCCCAAAGCCTTTTTGGTTCAGGTATAATTTTTGAATCGCCTACGGTTAATTGGAGTGTTAATACAAGCGATTACAGATTCAACAGTGACAGTGTGCAGGAAATTATTTTCGACAACGTTACGCTTAAATGCATCAATGAAAATAAAGATACGGTTGTATTATATGATACTAAGGGGGTATATTCCATTTTAAAAGATACCTGGAAAGGAGTTGGCGGTAAAACCGATTGGACCCGCACAGGGCTTGAGGCTGCCGATGTATACGCCGAACTTAAGAACTATGCAATTACATTAAGGGAAGGTGGTTTTGTGGCAGATTCTGTTACTTTCTGGAATAAAAACTATTTTGAAAGCCCGTTGGAAGGTAAACTTATTGAACGCGATATTTCGGAGCCTAAGGATAAAGAAACATATCCCCGTTTTATCTCATACAGCAAGCGGGTGACTATTCCCAATCTTACCCCCGATGTTACCTATGATGGTGGTTTTGCTATGCGCGGCAGAAGGTTTGTCGGTTCAGGAACAAAAGATGAACCCGCACAATTGGTTTTTAAAAGAAACGATAAGCCATTCTTAATTGCTTCTTCTCTTTTCTTTGGCATTACCAAAAGCAGCATTACATCTGATGATGCGCGAATTAACATACTGCTGGACGGAGATTCTATTTATCATCCCGATATCCAATTGATATATAGTATAGATAAACAACATGTGTCGCTCATACGTTCCAGCCAGGGTCTGTCGCAGGCTCCATTTTTTGATACCTATCATAAAGTGAGTATGTTTTTTGAGGAGTTATCGTGGTATACTAACCAACCGGAAATGGAATTTAGAATGATCGAGGGAAGCAGTCAAACTACGGCCGATTTTGAATCGCAGAATTTTTTCCGCCCGGAATTGTTTGAAAAAATGAGCGACCCTAATGGCCCGAGCCCCGTTGTGGTGCTCGCAAAGTATTCCCAAACGATGAACAAACGCGATATGACAGTCGACCAAATTGCATCATATATGCATATTACAGCCGACGAAATTAGGCCTGTTATTTTCCGGTTTGCCATTATCGGTTTAGTAAATTATGATGTTCAGACAGACAAGATACATATCGAAGACAAGTTATTCACCTTCATCGATAACGAATTAAGAAAGGCAGATTATGATGTGGTAGACTATCATTCTCAAGATCCGGCTAAACATCCCTCCGGCGATTCAAACGTAAAAGATAATGGGGTGATGAACTTAAACAATTACGACATAAGCATCAATGGGGTTGACAAGGTAATATTGAGCGATTCACAAAGCGTGCGTTTTTATCCGTTGAAAGAACATTTAGTATTGCATCGCAACAGGGAGGCAACATTTGCCGGTGAAGTTCGGGCGGGTCGCTTCCTTTTCTTTGGTAAGCAATTTGACTTTAATTACGCCGATTTTAAAATAAAAATGAAAAATGTGGATTCTGTAATGTTATATGCCAATGCAGTAACAAAAGATTCCTCCGGTAAATCGCGATTGGTACGTGTACGTAATACCATTAATCATTTGAGCGGTGAATTGGTAATTGACCAAACAACCAATAAATCGGGACTGAAACCATTGAAGCAATATCCTATCCTTACATGTGATACCAATACATTTGTCTATTACGATAAAAAGAGTACCCAGAATGGTGTTTATAAACGGGATAGTTTTTATTTCAAAGCCGACCCGTTTATAATTGATAGCGTAGCCAATTTTTCAAACGCAAGACTCCATTTCGACGGTTCTTTTGTTTCGGATGATATCATTCCTGAAATGCGTGAAACCTTACGTTTACAACCTGATACCTCACTTGGATTTGTTCATGATATACCTGCAGACGGTCTTGCTTTATACAAAGGCAAAGGAAAAATGTTCAATAAAATTAAGTTAAGCAATAAGGGTTTAATAGGAGATGGTTCGTTCAAATATATAACCTCCGTTTCAAAATCGCATAAGTTTGTTTTCCTTCCCGATTCTATGAATGCAGAGGCTGAAACATTTGATGTAACCCCGCAGGAATCGAACCCTGAATTTCCCCAGTTAAATGGTGATACAGTGAAGGAGCATTGGCTTCCAAAACAGGATGTGTTATTTGCAAAAGATTTATTTAATCCATTTAGTTGTTACGATAAGTTTGCTACATTTCATGGCACGTTAAAGCTTTCGCCTGAGCTGCTTTCGGGTAATGGACAAATGAATTTCCTGAAGGCAAGCCTTACCTCAGAACATATGGATATGCTGCATCATAGGGTTATTTCAGACACTTCCGATTTTGCATTACGCTCATTTGATTCAACGGGTATTGGATTCTCGACTAAAAATATGAAAGCTGATATCGATTTCCATAAAAGAGAAGGCGATTTTCTCAGTAATCAAAGCGGCTCCATGGTTGAATTTCCCGAAAACCAATATATCGCATATATGGATCAGTTCAAATGGCTAATGGACCAGGATGATATTGAAATGGGAAGCAATAAAAAGCAAACAGAAACAACCGATGCCAATGACCTTCAACTTACCGGCACCAGGTTTATCTCTGTTAGCCCTCACCAGGATTCATTGCAGTTTATATCGGCCCAGGCACGCTATAGTTTGCGTACGCATCAAATTAAAGCACACGAAGTACCCTATATAGATGTGGCTGATGCCCGCATAGTGCCGGATAGCGGAAATATTACGGTGCTGAAACATGCCTATATGGTGCCATTTACCAATGCTTCCATTACCGCCAATAAGGTTACCAAGTATTATGATATTTATAAGGCTAACTTGAATATCACATCACGCAAGAACTACACCGGTTCAGGGTATTATAATTTTATAGATGGCGCAAAGAATAAACATGCCATGTTCTTTAGTAATATTCGCGTCGATACATCGCTGCAAACAGTTGCTAATACTGAAATTGCGGCTGATTCAAATTTCTCCATAAGCCCTAATTTTAGGTATAAAGGAAAAGTAAATCTTGAGGCATCTAACCCGTTTTTAGATTTTAATGGGGAGTGCCGCATTCAACACAGTTGTAATGAAATTAAAATAGCCTGGTTTAAGTTTTCAGGACAGGTTGATCCGGATAACGTACAGATACCCATTGGAAATTCTGTGAGTGAGAATAATCTTCCGTTGGCTGCATCACCGGTGGTTTCGGGTGGCGATTCGATAAGTATTTATAGTGCATTCCTATCGCCTGTCGCATCACCTAAAAAAGATATAGTAGTTGTTTCCGATAGTGGAGAATTCCTGACTTACGATTCTCCAACACAACAGTACCGCATTGCCAGCAAGGAAAAATTAACTGCTCAAACGTTACCGGGAAATTATGTAAGCCTTGATACACGCAAATGTATAGAGTATGGCGAAGGCAATTTGAATCTTGGTGCAAGTTTATTGCCCTTGGATATGAAGACGGTGGGCGATATTACCGACTACATTATTCCAGATAGCGCGGTGTGCAATGTGGATATGCTGTTGAATTTCTTTTTCGACGATGGAGCCATAAGTAAAATGGTGGATGATATAAATGGGATAGCTGATTTAAAAGCGTTGGATGTATCGGATGAAAATTATCAAAAGAACCTCCGCCAGATAATGAGTAAGGATGAAGGTGATAAATTGATTTCACAATTAACGCTTTATGGAACGGTTAAAAAGCTTCCAAAAGAATTAACCTCACAACTTTTCTTATGTAATCTGAGGTTAAAATGGCACAATGATACCCATTCGTATATTTCGGAAGGCTCTATTGGAATTGGCAGCGTGGGCAGTAAAATGTTGAACAAGGAAGTGACAGGGGTGATAGAAATACGTAAAAGGCGCCAGGGTGATGAATTAAACATATACCTGGAGATTGATCCCATGCATTGGTATTTCTTCTCTTACGTTGGCGGACAAATGCAGGTAGCTTCATCCAACGATGCCTTTAATAGTGCTATCAGCAGCATAAAACCGGATAAAAGAGAACAAAAAACCGATAAGGGAAAAGCTACATTTAATGTGGGTGATGCAACTATGAAAAGAATATTTATGAAACGGATTTACGGCGAATAAAACCTATTCTCTGTCGAATAATATTCTTTGCCCTACCGAAGTTTCATTAAATGTCCCGTTGGTATAAACCAGGTTGCCGTTTACAAAAGTGTGTGTAACTTTTGCATGAAGTGTTTCTCCTTCCAATGGGCTCCATTGACATTTGTACAGGATATTACTTTTCTCCACTTTCCAGGGAGAATCTAAATCTACTATAACGAGGTCGGCCCAGTATCCCTCGCGTATAAATCCTCTTTTATCAATTTGAAAACAAGTCGCTGAGGCATGGCACATTTTCTCTACAATCTGTTCGATAGATATTTTACCAAGGTGATGCAACTCCAACATAACTGCAAGTGAATGCTGTACCATAGGGCCACCCGAAGGGCATGAAAAATAAGCCTGTTCTTTTTCATCATGCGTGTGTGGGGCGTGGTCTGTTGCTATAGTGTCAATCTTATTTTCAAGAAGGGCCTGCAATAGCCCTAGCTTATCTTGTTCGCTTTTAATGGCAGGGTTCCATTTAATCATATTGCCTTTGCTGGCATAATCTTTATCAGAAAACCAAAGGTGGTGAGGACAGACTTCGGCGGTTATTTGTTTCCGTTCAAGTGGGATCGTGTTATTCAATAAGCCAGTTTCTTTTGCGGTGGATACATGCACAATATGCAGCCTGGTTCCTAGTTTTTTTGCTAATTCTACTGCATGGTGCGAGGAACGGTAGCAGCATTCCTCATTTCGAATTACCGGATGAAAGGATGCAGGTGGATTATCCCCATATTGTTCCCTAATTTTTTTTGCATTCTCTTTTATAACGCTTTCTTCTTCGCAGTGCACTGCAATAAGCAGATTTTTTATTCCAAATAGTTTTTCAATACTCTCCGGGTTATCTACCAGCATATTACCAGTGGAGGAACCGAGGTAAATTTTTACTCCGCAAACTTTGGCGGGATTTGTTTTAATAACCTCTTCAAAATTATCATTCGAAGAACCCATATAGAAAGAATAGTTAGCAATTGATTTTTTTGAAGCGATGGTGTATTTTTCTTCCAGCAATTCCTGTGTTAGCACAGGTGGAAAAGTATTAGGCATATCCATAAAGGAAGTCACACCTCCTGCTACAGCAGCCTTTGATTCAGTATAGATGTCGGCTTTGTAAACTAATCCCGGTTCACGGAAGTGAACATGTGTATCAATCACTCCGGGCAATAAGTATTTGCCCTCTGCGTCAATAACCTGGTAGTTTTCGGGATTAGAAGTAACGCCGGAACCGATTTTTGCAATAAGCCCGTTTTCAATTAAAATATCTCCCCGGAATATTTTCCCTTCGTTAACTATGGTAGCATTTCGAATAAGAACACCCGGCATGGAAGGCTATATTTTTAGAAAACGCATTTTAAGAACACCCCAAATAGCTTCTTTAAAAATTTTCCCGCTCATTTTAGATACCCCAACCACCCGGTCGGTAAAAGTAATGGGCACTTCCACAATTTTGAATCCTTTACGGTAAGTGCGGTATTTCATCTCAATCTGGAAAGCATAACCAATAAAATGAATATCGTCAAAGTGGATAGCCTCTAGCACCCTGCGACGGTAGCATTTAAATCCTGCGGTAGTATCTTTTACATTTATCCAAAGCACCATACGTACATATAGGGAAGCAAAGTATGACATAATAACCCTTTTATAGTCCCATTGGGTTATTTCCCCCCCCTTTACATATCTTGAACCAACTGCCAGGTCAGCTCCATTTATACAAGCTTCTCTCAAGCGGATGAGGTCATCAGGATTATGGGAGAAATCAGCATCCATTTCGAAGATGTATTCATAGTTATGCTCCAATGCCCAACGAAACCCTGCGATATAGGCTGTTCCAAGTCCTAACTTGCCCTGTCTTTCAACAATAAAGAGCCTCCCATCAAATTCCTTCATCAACGATTTTACAATGTCGGCAGTACCATCAGGTGAGCCATCGTCAATAATGAGCAAGTGAAAATTACCCTGTAAAGACATTACTTTACGGGTTATATTTTCAATGTTTCCTATTTCGTTATAAGTAGGAATTATTACAAGACTGTCTGATGACATGTAATGGAAAATGGGGCTGCAAATATGCTAAAATATATTGAGTTATAACTCAATCAGGCAATCATTCTGCGGTGGTAGTTAATTTGCCCGATATGGTAATCCATGTGCGAGATAAGGTGCATCAGGAAAAAACCTTTGGTAAGTTTTTCCTTGCCAAGTAAATGAGCAGGGAAAGCCGTGTATTCTTCTTCAAGGTCTATTTCAGGAGCAGATTTTAGCGTAGATACCACTATTTTCATGGTTTTCTCGACCTCACTTATCAATTCCGATGCTGGAACATTAGTAGCCGAAAATTCCTTGTCACGATTACGCACATAGCCCGAATTCCCCATCACATGCCCTATAAAGTGCTGTAAATTACCACATAGATGCAGGCAAAGGTTGCCGCCTGCGTTTTTAATGCCGCCTGCTATTTTCCAAATAAGCTCTTCATTAGGGTAGAGCTTTATTTCTTCGATGAGTTTATTCAGCTCCCGCTCAAAGATTTCAGCAGCAAATTCAGCAACCATATTTTTTGTTTTTATATATTCAAAAGTAAGAAAATTTAATGAGCGGGAATATGCATAAATTTGTACATTCGTAACTAATCTAAAATATAAAATTATGTTGCTCGGAGTACATTGTTCAGTAAGCGGTGGGTTGGAGCATGCGTTTGATGAAGCCCGCACGTTGAACCTGGATACCTTCCAGGTTTTTACCCGGAATCAACGTCAGTGGAAAGCAAAACCGATTTCAGAAGATGAGAAGAAAGCTTTTGCAACAGCCTGGGCAAATAACCCAAAAGTCAAGGTGATATTTTCTCATGCATCTTATCTCATTAATCTGGCCAGTGCCGATGATGGGCTTCGCCATAAATCGATAGCTGGGTTTACTGAGGAAGTAATTCGTTGCCATGAATTAGGGTTGGCATATACCGTGCTTCACCCTGGGGCTGCGGGAGAAGGTTCGGAAGAAGATGCCATGAACCGAATAGCTGATTCATTAAAAAAGATTGTTGCAGAAACACATGGTTCGAAAGTGAAAATATTGCTTGAAAATACGGCAGGGCAAGGTTCTCACGTCGGCTATAAGTTTGAGCATATTCGCAATATAATGGACTTGGCAGGTTCTGATAGGATAGGGAACTGTTTTGATACCTGCCATGCTTTTGCAGCAGGGTATAATATAGCTACGGAAGACGGGTTTCATAAAACATGGGAGGAGTATGATAGAATAATAGGCCTTGATAATCTATTCGCCATTCATCTGAATGATTCTAAAGGCGATTTGGGTAGCAGGCTCGACAGGCACGACCATATAGGGCAGGGGAAAATAGGCAAACTTGCTTTTAAGCTGATGATGAAAAAATTTCAGCATATTCCTAAGGTTATAGAAACCGACGAGGAAAATAATATGGATGAAGTGAACATTAAATTGCTCCGGGAACTTGCCGCCTGACTTTATTGATAAACTAAAGCGAGAGATTGATAAGGGCTTACCCGGATGGGAGGCACAAAGGCGCATGGCTCCTATGGGAAGAGAACAAAGCCGGTATGCTCCGAAAGTTAATGGCCCCTCGCGCGAAAGTGCTGTGTTGATATGGCTTTATTCCGAAGAAGGTAAAATATATACTCGTTTAATTTTGAGGGCTGAGTTTGGGGTTCATAGCGGGCAAGTGGCTTTTCCTGGCGGACAAGCCGAGCCTAATGATGATGGGTTATGGATTACTGCATTAAGGGAAGCAAAAGAAGAAATCGGCTTAAATCCGGATAACATAACCCAGATAGGTACATTAACGCCTCTATATATTCCTCCGAGTAATTTTTGGGTACATCCTTTTGTAGGGACGGGGACAAAATCAGAATCGGATAATATTAGTACTGCGGAAGTTCAAAAATATTTTGATGTAGATATTATGCAACTATTAGAACCTGCTACAAAGCATAAAAAATTAATAGACCGGAATGGTGGTGGGCAAATAATGGCACCTTTCTATAATTTGCAGGGATACACTGTTTGGGGTGCAACTGCAATGATGTTAAGTGAATTGGAAGAGCTTATTCGTCGAACAATATAAGTTAATACACTGCCATCTCTTTCGTGATGGTGAATCCTGAACTGGTGATAGAATAAAAATAAATTCCTGAGTTAAACATGGCGGCATTTAATTCGATGGTATGTTCACCCGGGTTTATATTGCCATAACCTTGTGAAAAAACTTGCCTGCCGGTAATATCCGTAATTTTTAAGCTCACATCTCCCGGTTTGGTGATAGAGTAATTGATAGCAGTGGTATTGTTATAAGGATTGGGGTAATTTTGCTTTACGCTAATACCAGTAGAATTAATAGTTCGAACACCCAGATAGGATACAAAAAGCATATTGGCGGCAATATCAATATCCTGCAAATAATTGGCCCCATCTATGCCAGGGTGATAAGAATCACTGTCAGCAGCCGAACATGGATAAAATATGTTGTTCCCATCTGTTGAAGGAAGGTCGCCTAATCCTGCATATTCATTCCAAAGAGCAAAACTATTGGCAACGAAAGGTTTTGTATTGGTCGTTATAGTTGAAAAATTGGTGTTAGCTGCAAAAATGGTATCGTTAGATGGTTCATAAGGACAGGTTTTATGAAAGTATCCATAGCCATATATAAACCAGCAACTATCTTGTTTGGATGGGTCGAAGTAATTAACGGTTACGGCAAAACGGTTCGAAGGAAGCGGATAATTATTCAACTTCCATATAATGTTGTGCACAGTATAGTCGTTTCCGGCACCTATATTGTTAATATTGTTTGAATCAATAATTAAAGTATCTTGTAGATATGTATTTGTTTGTGGGTATCCATGCACATCAACAGTAGTTATAGAGATTTGAAGGGTATCGTGTTTACCACTATGGTTTACTTGTATAATTGGTAGGTATATGGTATTTACCTGCGCTTGGGCAACGGTGTCAATTCTTGCTCCCGGGATGCTGTTAAATGCTACAGCAATGGAATTAATGCAATCATAATTCATAAAGAATGAAGACTTAGCCAAGTAGCTATTAGTTGTGTCTTTTGGGAAGGTATAATAGCTGTTTATAAGTTGGCCTTGTAAGCTCATAAAGTGGGGGGCATATAAAGCTGAGTCGGCTTTATAGTAATCTAAAAACGTATTAGCAGAATCGGCACTTCCTGTATCCTTAGTAATTGGGAATTGTTTTGCAACGATATTATGAATAGGTAATCCTTTTGTTGATTTTGCAAAATAGCTTTGACAGAAGGCAGAAGGCTGAAAACAGATAATAAGAAATGATATGATTAACGGTACTTTTTTCAATGTATATAGTTTATTCATAAGAGCCTCAAAGGTACAATAATTGCATAAAAAAACCCTGACTTTAACGCCAGGGTCTTTTATTTATTGTCTGATTAATTAATTACTGGGTGATAACCATTTTCTTGGTAACCATGCTTCCACCCACGTTGAATGTGTAGAAGTATACGCCAGGACTAAATGTGTTAGCATTTAGATTGATTTGGTACTGACCAGGAGCAACATTACCATAGTTGTTAGTGGTCACAACTCTTCCGGTGATGTCATATACTGTAAAAGTAACATAAGTAGCTTTGGTAAGGCTATAGTTGATAGTTGTTTGCTTATTGAATGGGTTAGGATAGTTTTGAGCTACTGATAATCCATTTTCGCTGATAGAGTTTATTCCCGTAATATTTTCATATGTAAAGGAACAAAGTATAGCAAGGTTTTGTACATAAGGATACCAAATAAAACCTGCACAACCATTAGGAGTAAATCCAAAGAATTGTTCGCCGCCGGAATTTACCCATGAACCTTGGTGTGAACCGGAAGATACAGGGAAAGTAACGGATGAACCATTGCCTTTAAAGGCTTTGGAGTTAAACCAATAGAGACCTGAAAGGAAGCTATTTACGTGAGGAGCAGAGCCGTTTCTTGGACCCATAGAAGTTGTTGAATCGCAGTATGCAGCACCATTACATTGTGTAAATGCAGAATAATAAGCGAGGCCAAGTGTATCTTTCTTGCTTCCTTTTACGGTTGCATTGACACAGAAGTGCCATCCTCCGTGAGCGGTAATTGGGATAACAATAGGAACTTTAGGAATCCATGGAACAAAGAAAATAGAATCCATGCTTGTGCCAGGGAGAGTATCACCCATGTGCGGACGAACAACTTCAGTCAACGTAGCATATACAGGAGAAGTGCTAGGCATCCCTGTTGCAGTTACACCACATACTGTGAGTATAAGGGTATCGTTTTTTCCTGAAGTGTTATGATAACCTAATTCTGTCCAGATAGTATCAATAGATACACTACCAGGGGCAGGTTGGTTAAATCCGGAGTTACCCAATGCAAATTGGTAGTTATCCCAAATGGTGTCATACACAACTGTACATGAATTAGCAGTGTATTGGTTAGCCTTTGCAAAGTTTTGTTGACTAAGAGGGCTATAAACTGTATCTGCTGCAGTGTAAGCTGCATTCATATACATTACAGGGCTCCAACGGGTGTAGTCTCCGCTGTTACCATTCCAAAAGGAGTAAGTATTGTTCTCTTGATCCCCATCTACGTAATCCAAAAGGCCATTTACCGGGGTTAAAGAAACTTTATGTTTTTGATTTACAGAGTTTTGAGAGGTTTTAATCAGAACCGCATTGCTCGGGGTTTGTTTAGGTGAGTACCCGGCAGGCGTTTGTGCCATTGCTCCAACAGCAAGTAGAGACATGCTGAAGGAAGCAATTGTTTTAGAAAAATTTTTCATAGTTTTTGTGATTTTGATTTGATTTAGGACTGCTAAGATATGCATAAGTTTAATACCAGCATACAAACTTTCGGTTTTTTTTGAGGGGTAAACCAAAAATTAACTATATTTTAAGAATTGATGATAGATGGCCACTTGCCACTGACTTTCATTACCTGTTCTATTACTTCCCTAACGCATCCTTTTCCTCCCTCTACGGGTGAGATATAAAGTGATATGTTCTTTATTTCCTGCACCGCATCTTTTGGGCATACAGGAAGCCCTACTTTGCTCATTGGCTCATAGTCTACCAAATCATCGCCCATATATAAAACCTCGCTTAACTGAAGCTCATAAATTGCTACAAACTCTTTTAAGGCATCCAATTTATTTTCGGTCTTTAGATAAACATCGGATATTCCTAAGCGATTGAGTCTTTGTTTTACCGCTTGTGAATTGCCCCCGGTTATAATACAAAGCTGGTATCCATTTTTAACAGCCAGGCGCATAGCAATGCTGTCGCGCATATTCATGGTGCGTACTAATTCTCCATTGGGCATCAGGATAATAGAGCTGTCCGTGAGCACTCCATCCACGTCAAACACCATGGCCTTAATTTGTTTCAATAATTGCTTAACGTTTTTTTCTTCCGCCATGGCTCGATTCAATAATGCTTTCGGTTAATATTTTATATACTTCCCTATACCTTTTTAAGTTTTTATCTTTGGATAGAAGCGCCAGATGCCGGTTTATGATAAGTTTATCATTCCTGCTGGCAGGACCTGTCTGTGTTAATGCAGGAGATTTATTTTCAATAGTATGCATGGTTTCATGAATCAGGGGTAAGAATAAGCGAAAGGGAACCCGCGCTTCTTTGCATAGGTTTTCTGCAATGGCGAACAAATGGTTCGGGAAGTTATTTACAAAAATGGCAGCCATGTGAAACATTACTCGTTTTTCAGAATCCATATAATAAGGATTGCCCTTGAATTCTTTTACTAATGTAGTCAGTTCTCTTTTACTCGTGAGGTCCGACGCTTCAATAAAAAAAGGAGTTTCAGGCACAAGGTTCGATTTTCCGGCAAAGGAATACATCGGCCACAACACTCCGTTTTTATCGGTAACTTTTTTTAGAATACTCAACTCCGTACTTCCTGAAGTATGGATGACGAGTTTACCGGGCAGCTTTAATTTTTTACATACTTCTGCTATCGCGTCATCTTTTACAGCTATAATATAAAGATCGGCATCGGGAGTGATTTTCTTCAAATCGTTTGTAAAAGAACATTTCAGTTTTTGTCCCAGTGCTTTTGCATGGGCGAGTGTTTTACTATAAACCTGGATAATTTCTTTGCTTCCTTTTAATGCTTCTGCAAGAGAACTAGCTACGTTGCCCGCACCTATTAATACAACTGATGTTGATTTGTTGCTCATTTTACAACATGTATAAAGTTACAGCGCTTTTTTAGCCTCTTTATTTTTACGGATACGTTGTCGTATAGATAAAACAGTTCCCAATACCATTATCAGGCAACCGAGCCAAAGCACATTAATGTAAGGGAATACTACTGCTTCCAGTACGATAAAGTCTTTAGCGCTGCGTTTCGATTCGGCTATGGTAAGATCCATTTTATGTGTATCCGGATTTATCTTTTGAAACGAGAATTTTAATCCTAGTTCAGGAATGATAGCATCAATAGGCTTTATCATGTTATTTGAAATAACATAAACAGGCTCAGAGGTATATATTTTATCATTTACATCTATCACTTTAAGAACAGCACCTACGGCAATGTCATCGGCTTTCAGATCGTATTTAATACGGTCGGGGTGGGCATCCAATGCAGTGAGTATAACAATACTGTTGGAAGAGAACATGGTATCGCCGACTCCTAATGTATGTGGTTTAGGTTCATCAAAACCACCACCTGCATTTTCATCTTTTGCTGTATTTAAGTCAGCAAACATAATGTGGGTATAAATATCTCGATTGATGAAATGCTTGGTAGATGGCTCTGCCACATTCCCCATTTGTTGGTTAATCTGTATAAGCGGATTGAGGGTGAATTCTTGTGTATATTTTTTAGTCGTCGAATCCTTGCTGAGAAATAATACTGAGTACAACACATTATTGCCCTCTTTTCTTTTGCCTGTGTAAGTAACAAAATAATTCCCCATACGGAGAGTATCGCCTTGTTCCAATAATATATCGGTAGCATTTGAAATATCTTTACCAAGTGATTCTACATTCTTACCGGAAGTATTTACGGAAATAACTTCCTTTTTTGAGGTAGAGATAAGTGCTCCCATAATGATCAGCCCGAAACCAAGGTGAGCAAACGTGGCCCCGCCTTTTTGGAAATTTGCTTTCTTGGCTTTGATCCAATAGAAAAAATTAGCTGTTACTGCAAACCAAGAAGTGAGTAGTAATGCAATAAAAAAGCCGTTTGTCAATTTCAGAACGAAAGAGGAAATAATGGTAATAACAACACTCAAAATAAATGGAAGAGTAATTTGCCTGATAAATTCCTTCAAGCTTGTAGTTTTGAATTTGAAGTAGAGCCCAACGGAT
>JABDCH010000011.1 GCA_013288205.1 Bacteroidota bacterium
GTGTACTACCTAACTACCGCTTCAGTGTAATGATACAAAAAGCCACTGAATTATGTACTGAAGTGAAATCGCTTGGCGCAGCCTTATTAGCGGCCCTTGAAAAACAAGATGCCGAGGGATTAGCTCTGCTCCGCGCTTCGCAGGAAATAACCGTGCAACAAAATATCGACACCCTTAAGCAAATGCAAATTGCAGATGCTAATTTTGGATTGCAGAACTTACAGGCATACCAAACACTTGTTACTTATAAACAAAGCTATTATGCCGGATTGATAAGCGCCGGGTTACTGCCTTTGGAAAACCAGGCTCTGGCACATAACCAATCCTCTATTTCCAGGGAAGATCCTATTCTTGCTGCTACCATGATAGCTGGTATTTTGCATGCGATACCCCAATTTTCCGGTGGAATAAGCGGGTTTGGAGGTTCGCCACAAGTTGATTTCAGTTTAGGCGGACAACAATTAGGTGCAATTGCAGATTGTTTTGTTCAATATATGACATACGAGTCGCATGTGGATGATAAAACAGCTTCCCTAAATAGTGTAAATGCGGGATATTTGCGCAGAGCAGCAGAATGGGCATTCCAACAACAACTCGCTACCGATGAATTGGCTCAAATAGCCATTCAATTGCAATCGGCACAAAAGAAGATTGACATAGCCACCCAAGACGAACAGAACCAGCAAACGCTTATTCAAAATTCAGAAGATGTCCAAACCTTTTTGCAAAATAAATATACCAATCAGCAACTTTATAGCTGGATGGTAACCCAAATATCCAATGTTTACTTCCAAAGTTACCAATTGGCCTACAGTTTTGCCAAACAGGCTGAAGTTTGTTTCGGCTACGAATTGGGAATTACCGGTGCCTCTTATATTAACTATGGATACTGGGATAGCTTGCACAAAGGGCTTTTAAGCGGCGAAGCTTTGATGAACAGTTTGAAAAAAATGGAAACGGATTATTATTCCAATAATGTGCGAGAATATGAACTTACCCGTCAAATATCACTTGCCCAACTGGATCCAGCAGCATTGCTGCAATTAAAATCAAACGGAACGTGCTTTATTAATATTCCTGAAGAATTGTTTGACTTGGATTATCCGGGACATTATTTCCGTCGGGTAAAGCATATCGCAGTGACGATACCCGGAGTGGTAGGGCCTTATACGCCTGTATGCCTCAAAATGACATTGATGAATAATTCAGTGCGAATGGTTGCGAATCCAATGGAAACACCTAATTCCTACCCGCGCAATACCGACTCTACAGGTGCGCCTACCAACGACAGCCGATTCCTTGATAATTATGCTGCTATACAATACATTGCTACAAGTAATGGCGTAAATGACAGCGGCTTATTTGAGATGAACCTAAACGATGAACGCTACCTTCCTTTTGAAAGGGCAGGGGCTATCAGCACCTGGCAATTGGAATTTCCGAGCGCTTATCCTCAATTCGACCCGGAAACAATTACTGATTTAATAGTTCATTTCAGCTATACGGCCAGGGATGGCGGACCTGCTTTGCAAGCTGCAGCTACTTCAAGTGTTCAAAGCAAATTGAGCAAGGCTGTTACAGCCCCGGGGTTGGTTCTTATGAGGGCTTTCAGCGCACGGCGCGATTTTCCAACTCAATGGTACCAGTTCCTAAATCCTAAAAGCGGAACTGCACAACAATTAATGATGGATATTACCCAACGCTTTCCATACTTTACCAATGGACATACGGTTAAAATAACGGAAGTGGTGATTGTGGCAGACATTCCTGCAACCGCAGCAAACACCCCCAACCTATACTTGTCTGGGACAAAGCTTAGTAGTGCTCCTATTACCTTAGGCCCCGATCCTCAATATGGAAGTATGCAGTACAGTGTTACTCCCTGCAAGGATAAACCGGGTACATGGAACATTACAAATGAGCCGGGAAATGGCAATCCGCTCACACCTGATGATGTGAATGATATTGCCATTATATTCTATTATAGTATTCAAGAATAGTAATTAATTAAAAAATATAATAAGTATCATGGTATACTTAAAAAAGGAGGGCTTGCAAATGGTCGCAAGCCCCGCCTAAAGGATAGCTAAGGTAATCCAGCTACCTCAACACAACTGAACTCAAAGCTACTTCATGTTGGACTAGAATTTAGTTAACGAGAAGTTAAAGACTGTTAATATATTCCTAAATCGCCATGACATAAAAGAAAAAAGGGCCTGCATTAAAATAATGCAGGCCCATCGTCATAGGTATTACACCCTCTCGCTAAAATTTTATTGCACTACAGCAATCTTCTTCGATACCATGGGAATATTATCACCTTTCAGGCAAAGTAAGTACTCCCCGTTGGAAAGTTCCGAGACATTCAGAGAATACTTGCTATCGCTATTAGTAAGCTTGCCTGCATCCACCAATTGCCCTGCCATGTTGTAAACATAATAATTCAAATCCTCGTTACTGTTGTGCAAGGTATTTTCTATCGTGACGAAATTTTTAGCCGGAACAGGATAACAAATAAAATCGCCTGCGGCACTTAGTTCATTTACAGAGAGAGCAGATGGAACATATTGCCACCAGTCGTCCGTAATAACCAGGGAATTGCCGGAAACATAAGAACCGGTACCTACATAAGCATTACCGCCAATCACAAATGCGCTGGGCCATGCTCTTAAGCCACCGCCGAAATTAGGAACCGAAGCCCATGTATTGCTGCCCGGTGTATATGCATAGAAATCGCCGTATATAGTACTATATTGACTTTGCCCTAACCCTACATAAGCTACATTATTCAATACAAAGGCTGCACCTGCCTGGCGTGCAGTACCGGGGAAACTGGCTTCCGTAGTCCACGTTTTGGTATTCGGGTCAAACACATTTAAATCGGTTGATTCAAGGCCATTACTACCACTTACATAACACGTAAAATATCCCTTGCCATTAATCACAAAACTGCTAGGAAAAGCAATCCAATCAGGCATTAAGCCAATAAGCGTCCATTTATTCGCCCCGGTATCATAAGCCCAGCAATCACTCAGATAATCAAATGCGCTGTCTACTCCGCCAAAAACATAGATGGTTCCGTTAATTACAAATGTACCAACGGCATCCCTGGTATAGCCTGGGAAATCTGCCATCTGTGTCCATTTGTTAGTAGCTGTATCATATCTCCACCAATCTCTTTTAACAGCCGTTTGCGAAGCACTATCCTGGCCTAACCCTGCATAGCCATATTTACCATCGGCAACACCAGCTGCAAAACCACGTCCTTCTTTTACTCCAGGGATATTAGCTAACTGAGTCCATGCATTTGTTTTGGGATTGTACTTCCAAAAGTCACCTTGTTTTTCGCCACCGCCGCCGCAAAAGCCGGAAGAGCCGATAGAAAATGAAATAGCCCCATCTCGGAGCGGAGGCATGCTTTTAACCGATTTCCATGTTTGAGAGTGTGAGAGGCCGGGCAATAACAAGAAAATTAAAGCCGGAATAATAAAGTATAGTTTGCTTTTCATAACGTATATGTATTTGTTTATGAGGGCAAACTTATTTTATATAATTTGGAAAAATTATTAAATAGAGTTTAAAGATTCTTAAAACATTCTTAATTTATCTACCTAATTTGCAAAAAGGGGGATATTTGTATGATGAAATTAAACAGGCAAAATTCTATTTTCATTTTATTGATAATTGCCATTGTCATGCTAGGTATTATCCAGATAAACTCTTTTATTAACCAATATAAACTCCATGAAGAAAATTTCGATAGCGAAGTTTTAACGGTTCTAAAAAAAATGAACAGCAAAATAGATTATAAAAACCACTGTTTTGAGATATATTCTAAAACATTTATTCCGCCCGGCGAAACCTATTTCATGGCGAAACAATTATATGGGAAAGACAGTCTGCTGAAGAACTACGATACTGTACCTATGTATTATTTTGGCGAGGGCATAGATAAAAGCGTTCAACCTGCTTCCTATACCAGCCTCACCTTTGGAACCCCCATTATAGCCGATATAACCATCCGGTTCAAATACCAATTAAATAATGATAGTTCCACCTTTTATAAATACCAGCAGAAACTTTCGAAAACAAACGACAGAGATCTGATTAAAAATATCATATCAGATGCTGATCCATTCTTTAAACAATATGACACCACATTCATAGACTCTACCCTAAAAGCGACCTTTATACAGCAAAATATTGATTCAGAATTTGTTTATGCCTTAATTCATCTGAACGGCGATTCTGTTATCTATGCTTCGGACAAGAAATATGTTCCCAAGCTATTAACCGATGGCATTCGCTATACACTTAATGATAGAACCACATTTATAAAACCTTTTTATATAAGCATTTATTTCCCTAATAAAAACAGCGCCATTTTCCGCAAAGTATGGTTGATGCTGCTGTTGTCAACTATCATCCTGTTAGGTCTCGTAATTGGTTTCTGGTATTTTTTAAACGTAATCAACCGGCAAAAAAAACTATCGGAAATGAAAAACGATTTCATCAATAATATGACCCATGAGTTTAATACCCCAATATCTAATATTGGATTAAGCATTGAGACTATATTATCGAACCGGCATCTGGGACCCGATAAAATGGAAAAGATATTATACATTATATCAAACGAAAATAATCATCTCCGTGAAAATGTGCAACGCATACTGCAAGCTGCAAGCCTTGATAAAGGCAAGCTGACGCACGATTTTAAACAGGTTAACCTGGTAAGCCTTATTAAACAGGTTGCGAACACATTCGAATTGGCACTAAAAGAGAAAAACGGGAAAATAAATATACACTGTGATCCCGGAAAAATAATAATCTATGGAGATGAAATCCATCTGATAAATATATTCTACAACTTGATAGATAATGCGCTTAAATATTGCAAACGCGAACCGGAAATAAACATCCGTGTAGAAACCATTCCGGGAAAAGTTATTGTATACATTCAGGATAATGGCATAGGCATAGCTAAAGAGCATTTACAGAATATTTTCAATAAATTTTACCGGGTGCCCAGTGGCGACAAGCACGATGTAAAAGGATTCGGGCTGGGGCTTAATTACGTTAAACATATTGTCGACTTGCACGGTGCCGCAATCAACGTGAATAGTATTATAGATAAAGGCACTGAATTTATTATAACATTTCCAGTAGAAAATAACGCATGAATAAAAACAGCCAAATATTACTGGCCGAAGACGATGCCAGTTTAGGTTTCCTGGTGAAAGAAAATCTAGAAGCGGAGGGGTTCAAAGTAACTCTGAGCGATAACGGGAAAGATGCCGCCGAGGCGTTTAAAAGCGGAGAGTTTCATCTATGTATTTTGGATATTATGATGCCCCGGCAAGATGGCTTTGAATTAGCCAGGCAGATTAGGCAACTAAATCAACAGATGCCTATTATATTTCTTACGGCCAAAACAATGGAAGTAGATAAAATAAAAGCTTTTCAAATTGGGGCTGATGACTATGTAGTAAAACCATTTTCGTTAAAAGAATTGTTATTGCGCATTCAAGCTATCCTAAGAAGAACAACGATACCTAATGCAAAAGAGAATGTTTCCGATATAATACACGCAGGAGAATTCCGGCTCGATCATGTTAACCGTGTACTTTTATACAAAAACACTGAAAAGTATCTAAGCCAGCGGGAGGTTGATTTATTGCACATTCTTTTCGAAAATAAAGGTCAGCAGGTATCGAGAACCTATATCTTGAATAAAGTATGGGGCAGCTATGAATTATTTAACAGCAGAACATTGGACGTGTATCTTACCAAAATAAGAAAACTGCTGAAAGACGATCCTACCATTGAAATACAAAATTTCTACGGGACAGGGTATCGCCTGTTGGAAAAGCCACAAAAATAAAGCCCCTCTCATAATTAAGAGCAGGGCTTTACTAAAAATTTACGGTTTTACTTAGTGATTTTTAGCAGCAGCTTGTACTTCGGGTAATTGAGCAACCTGCATTGCATTTTGCCAATTTACATCAGGATGCTTTACTTCAATGGCGGGAGGTACCAACGAAACCTGTAAATAAACGGGGTTACCAGGCGCACCAACTGAACCTTCATTAGTTTGAGGCACATATTGTATCTGGATATTATTGTTGGTAACAACATAATTTATATCCACATCTCCAAGTGTATTCCCAACATAAGGAAGTCCTAACCAATTAATGTCATCGTACGAAAATAAAATACTAACGGCTCCCTCTGTAGGATTTATTTGAGGTGCCAAATCGCAATACCACCCTCCATTTCCGTTAGTTGACCACTGACCCGGATCAACAATATAGTCTTCAACAGAAACATTAGCACTTCCGTTGGAGCCTGCAGGGCCTTGTGGACCCGTAGGACCTTGTTTGGTACAAGATACTGCCAAAAGAGCCGCTGCAATGATTGAAAAACATGTTTTTAATTTCATATCAGGTTGTTTTATAGTTTAGACTACAAATCTATGTGTAAATTCATTTACTATTTACAGAACGTAGCATTATTCAACTTATTATTTTCTACAAAAGAAATAATAAAGACACCGTAATAAGTATTATATCTATCACTATAGCAAGAGCCGCCCGCCTGGTATGCTTGTCATGCACACATAAAGCTTTAATGCCTAATATGAGGCTAAGCAGTACACAGGCACCGGCAAAAAACATTCCAATGGTAGCTATCTGCACATCCATCAAATCAGAAACCAGTGAGGTTTTAACTACCGCAAAAAGAAATATCGTAGGAATAGCGGCCCAGCATGAAATCATAAGCGCTGGTTTTCCAATGTTCGATTGCGGGTTTATTTTATTACGGGAAGGACTTATTCCCAATTTTTGATTCACTGAAATAAAAAGGGCAAAAAATATAATGAATACACTTGTTATCAATAAAAAATCTTGTGTGATTCCCCATATCGCAATGGGGGTAATAAGCCCGGTAAAAAGCATAGCAAAACCAGTCAACGCAACTATCAAAATCAATAATCGTATGGAATAATCATCCGTAGATTCAGATGGAGGAACTACTTTTTTATCGATAGATGGGGGCACGGAAACATTTTCTGCAGCAATGCTTTTACGGATGCTATCTTTGTTCCGGTGATGGTGCTTATGTTTTGGCTTTACTCCCTCATTAATAGATTGATTATCATCCGGCAGCCCGGCTGTTTCGTTTTCAGGTACTACCGTCCCTGCTTTTATTTTATTTCTGCGTGCACTGTCTTTATCGGCACCCTTATTATCCTTTACGTTACCATGCCTGTTCCAGTAGTACCCTTTCATGTACTTTCTTTTCCCCCACGATGAAATAACGCTGTTATTGCTATGGCATGAATAGAGCAACAAGGTGAGAACCGCCATACAAATGGTCTTTACTAAGATACGCTTCATACCCCCCATCGTACTTTAAATTATTAGCGTATTACAATTATAGTAATAATCACCACAAATAGTAATACTATTGATATTCTAATAAAAAATTAAAATATACATTTGTCCCCGAAATCTTCCAATTGAGAGGAATATTATCCATATTGTTGCTGGCTTCGTTCCTCATGGTTAACCTGAGTAAATCATTTATTCTTGTTAATTATGAGATCAACAAAAAAGAGATTACCCAAAAATATTGCATCAATAAGGACAAACCCCAGATGCATTGTTGTGGTAAATGTTTATTGAAACGGAAACTGGCCGAACAGGAGGAGCAACAGAAGTTACCTGTTTTTCCCGATATTAAAGCCGATATTACTTTATACTGTTCCGAACATTTTGATTTCTTAAAGCAGCCGGAAAATACCCGGGTTGTTTTTATTTCTACGCCTATTATTCTTCATTCGCTTTTTGAGGGCGCAAACATATTTCACCCTCCTACCTGCTAATTACAGCCATTTTCTAATTTATTTTTTAACCGACGGGGCTTTTTCTGTCCATCGCACCTCTCACATATAGAGGTGTCCATTGGTCATTAATTAGCATTTAATTATTATAAAATGTAAAATTTATGAAATCTTATATTTCTCTATTCATTGTTTTTTTATGTTCATTGGGCTTAAAAGCCCAATCTCTTAGTGGTACTGTAATAGATTCATCTACCCACCAGCCTATAGCAGGGGCTGCGGTTTCTATACCACAACTTAAGCTGGCTACTACTACAGATTCTATTGGGTATTTCCATATATCGCCTATACCCAAAGGAACCTACGAACTTGAGATTCAAATTTTAGGATATGCCACTATAATACAACAGGTTACTATAAAAGGCATGGCGAACTGTACTTGTAACTGTAAAATGGGGGCTTCGTGTTGTTCTGCCAACGAAATAGTTATTACAGCGCTTGGTAATATAACCAATACACAGCGCTCTCCTGTGCCTGTTACACTTGTTACACACAATATGCTTTTGCAAAATTCCTATAGTACAATCATTGATGCTATATCTACTCAACCCGGTGTAAATATGACTACTGAAGGCCCGGGAACTACCAAGCCTCAGATAAACGGATTGGGATTTGACCGTGTCCTGGTACTTATGGATGGAGAAAGGCAGGAGGATTTTCAATGGGGCGACGACCATGGCATATTAATTGACCCTTATGCAGTATATGATGCAGAATTAATCAGGGGCCCGGCTTCGCTTCAATATGGTGCCAGTGCTGAAGCAGGCGTTATCAGTTTTAAAGCGGAACCTTTTGCTGAAAGCGGAACCCTACAAGGCAGCGTACTCACCGAATATCAAACAAACAATGGATATATCGGTACATCTGAAGATGTCGGGGGAAACCATAACGGATTTGTTTGGGATTTGCGTGTAAGTAATGAAGAGGCCCACGATTATTGGGATCCTAAAGATGGTTATGTGTGGGGCACAGCCTGGAGACAAGATAATGGGAAGTTAACCCTTGGCCTAATTAAATCATGGGGCTACAGCCGCATATCAGTTAGTCTGCTGGAAAGACGCATACAAGTACCCGATGGTAACCGCGACAGTGCAGGTCGTTTTGAATATGATGCGCCTCAAAATGGACAATTGTATCCAACTAAATCAGACTTTTTGGCTTATAATCCAACCATTGCAGGTAATAAGATTTTAGCTGAAATACAAACCTGGTGGCAAAATAGCATTAGTGTGAGGAAAGGAAAACTGGGGCTTGATGTAGGATTTACCCAAAGCATCCACCACGATATTGATACGGGTACTGTGGGTTCCGGCAACTTTGAAGTAAAGGATATTCCATACTCGTTAAAGTATCAGATAGTAGGTGAAACCTCGGGGCTGAAACTTACAACCGGCATCAATGGAACTTATGAGTTTGAAAATAATTATGCTGAACCGCCTGCTCCATACATCGGCGATTTTGAAATACCAAACTATACCGATTTTCAACTGGGAGGATATGCTATTTTGGAAAAGGATTTCAAGAACCTCACTCTGAGCGGTGGTTTGCGATATGACTGGAATAACTTTATAGGTCAATCTATGTACCTGGTTAATGAAAGCACTCCGGAACAACAAATAGTTTCCGAATCAACACCCGGGGCTGTTTTACAATTCCAATCCTTTAATAATACATATACAGGGCCATCAGGCAGTATAGGCGCTTCTTACCAATTACCAAGCAATAACTATTTGAAATTGAATGTTTCAAAAAGTTTTCGAGCCCCTTCAATTAATGAACTTACCAGCAACGGGGTAAACATTGGAGTAAATGCCTTCCAGTTGGGTAATTTAAATCTCAAGGCAGAAGAAGGCTACCAGGTAGACTTAGCTTACGGCAATAATGGCAAGGATGTAAGCTTTGAAGTTGATGGGTTTTGCAACTTAATAAATAATTTCATTTTCCCAGTCAGAGTACAGTCAAGAGTCAGTGGAGATTCTATGATCGATGGAGTTCCCTTTTACCAATATATAGCTAACAAAGCTATCATTACAGGATTTTCGGGATATTTTAATATCCACCCATCCGATACCCGTTGGCTTGAAATAGATAATAATTTTACTTATATCTATTCGTATTTTCCCAATCAAACAGATTCAACCCGGCATATTCCCTGGACACCTGCCCCACGCCTTACAACTGAAATCAAATTTAAGCTACAAAAAGCTACTAGCCATAGGCTAATAGCCAATAGCTACTTTGAATTCGGGATGGCAAAATATTGGGCTCAGAATAATATTTACAGCGCATTGTATAGCGAAATACCTTCTATTGCCTATACCTTATTCAATGCCGGTGTGGGTACCAATTTTGTGAATCCTGCAACAGGCCGTGTAGTATGCTCTCTTTATATTAATTGTACTAATCTATTTAACATCAGTTACGCCGACCATTTAAATCTGGCCCAGTATTTCCTTGCATATAGCGGAAATCCAGTTACTGTTACCCAGCAAAGCCAGGGTATATATAACATGGGCCGAAACATAGGAGTTAAGTTGCTTTTCCCTATTGGAGGACATAACGCAACAAGCCCTGCACCTGCAATGGAATAAAACTTTTGATAATCGCCATGAATATATATACGTGAAAACCAGTGAAGTATGAAAACACAAGGTAATTAGAACACTTATATCTTGCAAATACTCTAGCTATAAAAAATATCTTTTCAGAAAAAAATATCGCAAAAGCCTTACCAACTATGAAGATTTTATATATCTTCACGGCCAATTAACAAATACATTAATCCCTTAAAAAAAACACATTAACATGAACAAAGCAGAATTAGTAGACGCAATTGCATCAGAAGCAAAATTGTCAAAAGTTGATTCAGAAAAAGCTCTTGATGCGTTTGTAAACCAAACCACCAAAGCTCTTAAAGGCGGTGGCCGTGTAGCATTAGTAGGATTCGGTTCTTTTTCCGTTGTAAAAAGAGCTGCTCGTAATGGAAGAAACCCCCAAACCGGAAAAGCCATTAAAATTGCAGCGAAAAAAGTAGCCAAATTTAAAGCTGGTGCTGATTTAGCTACCAAAGTAAACAAATAATTACTTCTATTATTTTGTAAAAAATCCTCTCTATTCGGGAGGATTTTTTGTTTATATCCCTTTCAAAACAGCATTTCTCACTACGGCCTTTTATTTACCTTTACAGTTCTCATCCCTGAAAAAAATAACATGACATCAAGAAGAGATTTTATAAAGAAATCAGCATTTGCTTCGGCATTTGTAATAGGAGGATTGCCTAAGCTTGGTAAATCAGAGCCCCTCACCCGCTCCAACGATGCGGTTAGAAAACCCATTGTACTATCTACATGGACACATGGTAAGCCCGCCAATGATGCCGCATGGAAAATATTATCAGCCGGTGGACGTGCGTTGGATGCGGTTGAACAAGGTGTGATGGTGGTGGAAGCCGACCCTACAAATTTGAGTGTCGGTTTAGGTGGATACCCCGACCGCGATGGGCATGTAACCTTGGATGCTTGCATAATGGATGAAAAGGGCAATTGCGGTTCAGTGGCTTTTTTAGAACATATTTTACATCCTGTTTCTGTGGCTAGAATGGTGATGGAAAAGACCCCACACGTAATGCTGGTTGGCGAAGGGGCTTATCAGTTTGCATTGGCAAATGGCTTTAAAAAGAGCAGCCAGGAAATGACTGCGGAAGTAAAAGAGGCTTGGCAAAAATGGCAAACCGCAAATAATTACCAGCCAACCATAGATAAGAATAATCACGATACCATCGGTATGGTAGCCATGGATACTAATGGAGACCTTTCAGGTTCATGCACTACTAGCGGAGTGGCATGGAAAATGCATGGCCGTGTAGGCGACTCTCCCATTATTGGCGATGGTCTTTATGTAGATAATGAAGTGGGCGCTGCCTGCGCAACCGGCTTAGGAGAATCCGTCATCAAAATATGCGGCACTCATCTTATTGTTGAATTAATGCGTAATGGCAAAACTCCGCAACAAGCTTGTGAAGAAGCTATTCAACGAATTGCAAAAAAGCAAAGTAACTATAAAACCTTCCAGGTAGGATTTCTTGCACTGAATAAAAATGGTGATGTGGGAGCTTATTCTATTGGAAAAGATTTTAACTACGCACTAGCCGTAAACGGCGAAAACAAATTATACGATTCTGATTATTTGGTGAAGGAATAATTCATTCTGTATGAAAACATATTTATTTCTATTATCTTTCTGTATTACCTGTTTATTTTACGATTGTAAGAAAGCAAGTTCCTATGCAGACAAATGGGTTCCTACAGATGAAATGCATCAAATGGACACCCTTACCATGCAACAAGTAAATGCAAAAGAATACAACATCTTAATGACGTTTAATAAAGGACCTTTAAAAGGAACTTTAGAAGGAGACACACTCCGTCTTATATCTCACGGTATTACAATAAAACTTTCTGTGGTTCCATCTTCAGAACATCTTCTGTTTTTGGTTCCTACAGGTCAATCAATGGAACTACGAAGGTTGTAGCCTCCTCTCTGTGTTGATTTTTCAATACTTATTAACACGCTTCTTTAAAAGGAGCGATTGAACTACCTTTGCAATCCTAAAAAATCAGGTTTACAAACAGGCCATGCCGGAATTCACACACTTACACGTACATACCAAATATTCACTGTTAGACGGCGCTTCGCAGGTTCCCAACCTGATGAAAAAAGCGAAAGAGAATGGTATGAAAGCCATTGCCATCACCGACCATGGCAATATGCTGGGTGTACCTGAATTTTGCGCCGAAGCAGAGAAGATGGATCTCCTTCCTATTATCGGTTGCGAATTTTATATCGCACCCAGAAGCCGCTTTGATAAAACGAAGGGCGATGGTGATGATGAGCGGAACTATTATCATCAGCTTATGCTGGCCAAGAATCCTATCGGGTATAAAAACCTCTCTAAGCTCTGTTCATTTGGATTCATTGAAGGATACTATTATAAACCACGGATTGATAAAGAACTCATAAAGCAATATAAGGAAGGGCTTATTGCTACTACGTCCTGCTTAGCCAGCGAAGTAAGCCGCACCATTATTGACAAAGGCGAGGAAGCTGGCGAAAAAGTTTTCCTGGAATGGAGAGAACTATTTGGCGAAGATTATTACATAGAATTACAACGCCATGGAATAAATGAGCAAAATATTTGCAATGAAGTCCTGAAAAAATGGAGCAAGAAATACAATGTAAAAATTATTGCTACTAACGATGTTCATTATGTAGACTTGCAGGATGCCGAAGCGCAGGATATATTGCTTTGCATACAGACAGGTAAAGATTTCAGCGACCCGAAACGGATGCGTTTCGATAACGACCAGTTCTTCTTCAAGACGAATGAAGAAATGAACAAATTGTTTGAAGACATCCCCGAAGCCATTGATAACACAGGCGAAATTGTATCTAAGATTGAAAAGATAAGCTTAAAAAGAAGCTTACAACTACCGGTTTATAATTTACCTGAAGGTTTTCTTACTGCTGATGATTATTTGCGTCATCTAACTTACGAAGGTGCTAAGCGAAAATATCAAAGCATTACCGAAGAAGTCCGTAATAGAATTGAGTTTGAATTAAGTGAAATTAAGATTACAGGATATGCCGGGTATTTTTTAATTGTACAAGATTTTATTGCAGCCGCACGAAGATTAGATGTGTGGGTAGGCCCGGGGCGTGGTTCTGCGGCAAGCTCTATTGTAGCTTATTGTACAGGTATCACCAACATTGACCCTGTGGGTTATAAGCTGCTTTTTGAACGATTCCTTACATCGGAGCGTGTTTCGATGCCGGATATAGATATTGACTTTGACGATAAAGGCCGGGAGCGGGTTATTCAATACGTGGTTGATAAATATGGCCGGGAGCGGGTAGCTCAAATTGTGACCATCGGAACCATGGCAGCCAAAAGCGCCGTTAAAGATGTGGCACGTACATTAAAAGTGCCACTGGCGGAAGCAAACCGTCTTACAAAGTTGATTCCTTTTGCCGCTAAAGATTTGGCCGATGCCATTGATAAATCGAAAGAGTTATCTGATATTTTAAAAGAAAAAGATACGGACCTCGGCAAAACATTGCGCCTGGCAACCGTACTTGATGGAACAGCTCGCCAAACAGGTATTCACGCAGCGGGCATTATTATTGCACCCAGTGACATAAAAGAATACCTGCCCGTTTTCACTAACAAAGATTCTGATCTCTACATCACTCAATACGAAGGCCAGTTTGTAGAAAAAGTAGGCATGTTAAAGATGGACTTTCTCGGATTAAAAACGCTTACCATCCTGAAAGAAGCCCTCGCCCTCATTAAGAAAACACGGAATATTGACATTGATCTCGATACCATTCCCATTGACGATAAAAAAACCTACGAGCTTTTCCAACGGGGAGAAATGATAGGCATATTCCAGTTTGAATCGGGCGGAATGCAGGCCTACCTCAAAGAGTTGAAACCAACCAATATCGAGGACCTCATCGCGATGAATGCGCTTTACCGTCCGGGGCCCATGGATGACATTCCCGCTTACATCGCTCGTAAAAATGGCAAAGAAAAACCTTATTACTTCCATCCACTGGCGGAGGAAATTCTGAAACCAACCTTTGGAGTAATTGTTTACCAGGAGCAGGTGATGCTTATTTCGCAGGTGATGGCTAATTTCACCCGTGGTCAGGCCGATATGCTCCGTAAGGCGATGGGTAAAAAGGATATGGCCTTGCTGGCACAACAAAAGCAAAAATTTATTGATGGGGCCGTTGCCAAAGGCGTTGATGAAAAAATTGCCAATGAGTTGTTTGACAAGATGGCAAAGTTTGGCGGTTACGGCTTTAACCGCGCTCATGCGGCTGCCTATTCCGTATTAGCTTATCAAACGGGTTATTTAAAAGCGAACTATTTACCTGAATATATGGCATCGGTGCTTACCAATTCCATGGGCGATATTGAAAAACTGACCTTCTTTATTGATGAATGCCGCAAAATGGGGCTTGCCGTTTTGGGCCCTGACATGAATAAGAGCGAACACATATTTTCTGTTACTACAAAAGGAGAAATCAGTTTCGGTCTAGGAGCTGTGAAAGGCGTGGGCGAAGCGGCGGTTGCAGCTATTGTAAAAGAACGCGAAACCAGCGGGTTATTCAAAGATGTATACGACCTGATGAGCCGCGTAAATCTTCGCAGCGCCAATAAAAAAACCTTCGAAAGCCTTATTATGGCGGGCGCTTTCGACCCGCTTGGGAAATTTCACAGGGCACAATATTTTGCACAGGAAAACGGGAAAATATCTTTCCTGGAAGCGCTGATAAAGTTTGGCAATGCCGTACAAGACACCAGCACCCAAGGACAAAACTCTCTGTTTGGCGAAACACTTGACCAAAGTGTTTCCAGGCCACAGCCCATTACCACAGCGCCATGGAGTAGAATTGAAAAGATAAATAAAGAAAAAGAAGTAGCTGGCTTCTATATTTCAGGGCATCCGTTAGATGATTTTAAATTTGATATTGAGAATTTCTCCACTCATACGCTGAACCAATTAGATGATCTCAGCCCCTTAAAAGGAAAAGAAATTTCCATTGCCGGAATTGTAACTGAAGCTGCACACCGCCTTACACAAGGAGGAAAGCCTTTTGGCAGCTTTACGCTGGAAGATTACCAGGGAAAAATATCAATGATGTTGTGGGGTGATGACTACGTGAAATTCAAGCATTACCTTGAAAACGGGATGTTCCTCTTTGTAAAAGCTAAGGTGAGTAACCGCTTTAACACGGAGCAACTGGAATTAAAAGTTACCCAGATATCCTTACTCAGTTCCATTCGTGAAAAATTAACCAAAAGCCTCACCCTGCAAATACCATTGAAAGACGTTTCGGCAGATATGGCAAAACACATCAGCACTATTACCACTGCCTCCCCAGGGATATGCAGCCTGAAAGTATCGCTGGTAGATATGGAGGACAATATGAGTGTAGAGCTTGTCTCAAAAAAAATACGGCTGAATCTCACCAATGAACTTATCTTGGAAGTAAGGAAAATGGAAACCAGTGGGATTAGTATGAGGGTGAATTGAGAAATCTTTACTACTTCTGCCCTTTCTTCTTCGGAGCCGCTTTTGCTTTCTTATTAAAATCAAGGGCAAGGTTTAACCAGAAATCAAAACCCTTTTGAGTCTTTCTACCTTCTCCGTTCACTTCAATATAACCTTTCTATTCCCGCCCGGTTTTCATGGTCATAGTGCGGGTGCCTTTGTGTTTCAATAATTCCTCGTGCATCGCAGGGTCAATGCGATACATTATTTCATCGTCGCCTACACTCATGCATACTTTCCCGTTTATCATAAACGATACTCCCCGAAACATTTTTAGTTCCTCTACATTAGGGACATCTTTAAGTGCCTTGCGCAAGCGGTTAGTTAATTCTTCGTTGTACGCCATACTCTGAATAGATTTATACAAATGTAGCAGAAAACTCCAAAAATTGCCTCGAGGGTGGGTGGTTGATAACTCATTCCCAAATTTCCCCAAAATTGCCTATTTTTGTACTTCCAATTCTATCCCTCACCTATGGAAGAAGCTCCCGACCGGAAGCGATTCAAACTTTACCTGCGTATTTTTTGGGCAATTATTCTACTGCCGGTATTGCTGCTCCTTTTATTAATCGGGTGTACCGATGCAGGCTTGTTTGGCAAACTCCCCGGCTTCGACGAATTGGAAAATCCCCAAACTTATCTTGCCTCGGAAGTGTATTCGAGCGACGGGGTTTTGTTGGGTAAATATTACGTACAAAACCGCTCCAACATTCAATATAAAGATATAAGCCCCTATGTAATCCATGGGTTGGTAGCAACCGAAGATGCCCGTTTTTATGACCATTCAGGCATCGATGTGCGTGGACTGTTTCGCGTATTCTTCAAAACTATTATAGGTGGTAATAGAAATGCAGGAGGTGGCAGCACCCTTACCCAACAGCTTGCTAAAATGCTTTTTCCGCGGGAGCAACACATGTCGAAATTCCACATGTTCTTTCGGAAAATAAGGGAGTGGATAATTGCTGCAAGGCTGGAAAGGCAGTATACCAAAGATGAAATAGTAACGATGTACCTTAACAGGTTTGATTTTATTAATAATGCCGTAGGGATACAGTCAGCTTCCCGTATTTATTTCAGTACAATTCCCGATTCACTTCGCATAGAACAGGCGGCCATGCTGGTGGGAATGGAAAAAAACCCCGCACTTTTCAATCCGAAATCAAGAGCTAAAAATGCGGTGGAACGCAGAAATGTAGTGCTCTTCCAAATGATGAATTATAATTACATCACCCGCCATGCTTATGATTCGTTGAAGGCCGTACCTTTAAAGCTAAACTTCAGACCTGAAAATCCTGACGAGGGGCTGGCATCGTATTTCAGGGAATATTTGCGCGATAACTTTTTACGCAAATGGTGCGATGAGCACCCCAAGCCCGATGGCACTAAATATGATATTTATAAGGATGGGCTTAAAATATATACCACTATCGATTCGCACCTGCAAAAATATGCAGAAGAAGCAGTGGAGCAAAACTGCAAATTCCTGCAACCATTATTTTTCAGGGAATTAAAGATACGCCGTAATCCCCCTTTTGATTTCCGCATATCGAAAGCCGAAAGCATCGACCTGATAAACTCAGCCATGTATCGCTCAGACCGATATATGAGCCTGAAGGAAGAAGGCGCGTCGGATGGGGAAATACGTAAAATGTTCAACACACCTGTACCGATGACTATATTTACCTGGAAGAATAGTAAACATTCACTGGATACCGTTATGTCTCCGCTCGATTCTATCAGGTGGGCCAAAAGCTTTCTGCAATGTGGTTTTAGTTCCATTGACCCGCATACTGGCTATATTAGAGCATGGGTAGGAGGAATTGACCATCGCTTTTTTAAATATGACCACGTTAAGATTGGTAAACGCCAGGTAGGCTCCACATTCAAGCCATTCATTTACACGCTGGCTGTTCAGAATGGATATTCCCCTTGCTATAAGATGCCTAACGTACCTATCACCATTAACTACGATAACCAATCATGGACACCTCACAATGCCGATACCGAAGACGATGGAAGGATGATGTCGCTAAGTGAGGCATTAGCTAAATCAATCGACAGAATTGCTGCTGCGCTCACCCACCAGTTTTCGCCGCAGGCAGTAATAAACGTGGTTCATCACATGGGTATTACCGATAATATAGATCCGGTACCATCGCTATGTTTAGGAACCTGTGAAATATCAAACCTGGATATGGTAGGAGCTTATTGTACCTATGCCAATAAAGGAATATGGGTTCAACCAACTTACGTTACTACTATTCAAGATAAAAATGGCCGGATACTCGACCAAATAAAACCACAGACCAGCGAAGCCATGAGTCAGCAGGATGCTTATGTGATGCTGAAAATGATGGAAGGCGTGGTACAATATGGTACAGGCGAACGATTGCGGGGGAAGAAGTACAACCTGAATAATCCCATTGCTGGCAAAACGGGCACCACTCAAAACTGTTCCGACGGTTGGTTTATAGGTATTACACCAGATTTGGTCTCGGGTTGCTGGGCAGGCTTTGAGGACCGTGCCGTCCATTTTGAAAATATGCAATGGGGCCAAGGAGCGAGCGAAGCATTGCCTGTTTGGGCCGAATACATGATAAAAGCTTACGATGATAAATCATTGCATATCGACAAAGGTGATTTTGACAAGCCTGATAAGCCTATCACTATTGAGTTAGACTGCGATAAATACAAGGAAAATAACAGCAGTAATAGTTCTGAATTGTTTAAGTAAAGAACTTAAATCTTCATCTCCAGCACATCGCCTTCCACAATTAGCTTTCCGGCAGTTTTAGCTTTTATTTCGTCTACGCTTACACCAGGAGCGCGTTCCAATAATTTAAAGCCCTCTGGAGTTATTTCTAATACGGCCAGTTCAGTTACAATGCGCTTTACACATTTAACGCCTGTGAGCGGCAAAGTACATTTGGGTAGCAACTTTGATTCACCTTTAGGATTGGTGTGCTGCATAGCCACAATGATATTTTTAGCAGAAGCTACTAAGTCCATAGCACCACCCATGCCTTTCACCATTTTACCGGGTATTTTCCAATTGGCTATATCGCCTGTTTCGCTCACTTCCATAGCGCCCAGCACGGTAAGGTCAACTTTGCCGGCACGTATCATGCCAAAGCTTTCAAATGAATCAAAAAAAGAAGCGCCGGGGAGAACGGTTACCGTTTCTTTCCCTGCATTGATGAGGTCGGCGTCCACATCACTATCCTTAGGATATGGACCAGTCCCCAAAATTCCATTTTCCGATTGAAGGGTAATGGTCATTCCTTTGGGTATAAAGTTAGCCACCAGCGTAGGTATACCTATGCCAAGATTTACATACATTCCGTCTTCCAGTTCCTGTGCTATGCGTTTAGCAATTCCGTTTTTATCTAACATAAAATCAATTTGATAATTTGGTAATTTGATGATTAGGCTCCAGACTTGCTGGATGAAATTATTTTTGATAATATCTTATGAATAGACTCGATTTCGTTTAAAAGATTATCGGGATTGGGATAGTTTGAATTATCCTTACATAACATTAACCAATATTCAGTTTCGTCCGCCTCTTTAGCCGCTATTTTCATTTTATGAATAAAATCTATTTTGCTTTCTGCATTTTGTGCTTCTCTTACATTTGCGCCTATAGATGTGCCACTTTTGAATAATTGATTAGCCAAAGGAAACTTCTTCTTTTCCATTAACGAATCAACATATATCATTATTTTAGTTGAAAATTCAAAGGTCTTCTTTACAATTAGATTTTCTTTATTTGTCTGCATTATCAAATCATCAAATTACCAAATTATCAAATCGCTATTGTTCTGCGTTCAATTCTTTTTTCGTAATCCTTTCCTTCAAAAATGCGGTGTACATAAATACCGGGCACATGCACATTATCGGGATCAATTTCGCCGGGTTGCACCAAATGCTCAACTTCGGCAATGGTAATATCACCTGCTTTAGCCATAGGTACGCTATAGTTGCGGGTCGTTTTCCGGAATACCAAGTTGCCAAGTGTATCACCCTTCCAGGCTTTTACAATGGAGAAATCAGCATGCAATGCGGTCTCCATCAAATACATTTTACCGTTAAATTCTCTCGATTCTTTACCTTCAGCCACTTCGGTACCATAACCAGCCGGAGTGTAAAAAGCAGGAATACCCAAACCCGCCATAGCTATGCGCGTAGCGAGCGTTCCCTGCGGAACCAGGTCAACCTGCAATTCGCCTTGCAAAAACTGGCGCTCGAACTCTGCATTTTCGCCCACATAGGAAGACATCATTTTCTTTATCTGGCGGGTCTTTAAGAGTAACCCCAATCCAAATTCATCTACCCCTGCGTTGTTTGAAATACAAGTCAAGTCTTTCACTCCTTTTCGCAACAAGGCTGCAATACTATTTTCAGGAATGCCACACAGGCCAAATCCGCCCAGCATCAATGTCATGCCATCCTTAATATCGGCAAGGGCTTCATCAGCATTTTTATATACTTTATTCATACGGTCAATTTGTGGGCGAATTTAAAGAAATTTTAATTCTACCCTCCGCCAATTCATAATCCCTTTTGTATATTTGGCATATTTGATATACCTCTTCAATACCTGTGAAAAAAATACTCTTTATTGCTTCACACCGGCCTGACCGTTCCCCATCGCAACGGTTCAGGTTTGAACAGTTTGTAGACTACTTTGAAGAAAACGGTTTTCAGTGTGAACAATCGTACTTTATTTCCGATAACGATGATAAGTACCTATATAGCAAAGGAGCTTACATCCAAAAGCTCAGGATCGTATTAAAAGCTATTTTCATGCGGCTGAAAGATGTTGCACGTTCTAATGAGTTTGACATTATATTCGTTCAACGGGAGGCCTTTTTGTTAGGCTCCACTTATTTTGAAAGGCAATTCAGCAAATCGAAAGCCAAGCTGCTGTACGATTTTGATGATTCAATATGGCTGGATGAAACTTCTGATGCCAATAAAAAACTGAGTTGGTTAAAATATCCCGGCAAAATTGACCAAATCATATCTATTAGCGATATGGTTTTTGCAGGTAACAAGTATCTGGCTAATTATGCCACATATTTTAACCGCAATGTTAAAATAGTGCCCACCGTAATTGATACCGGCCGGCATATAAGAACCCGTCGAAAAACTGATAGCGCCTTGCCCGTATGTATCGGGTGGACAGGCAGCATAACTACTATCAAGCATTTTCAATATGCGGTTCCTGTACTTATCAAACTCAAAGAAAAATATGGCGACCGTGTAGTTTTTAAAGTAATAGGTGATCCTAATTATATTAATAAAGACTTGCACATTAAAGGTATCGCCTGGAGCAGCGCTACCGAGATTGAGGAGCTATCAGGTATTAACATAGGAATAATGCCTTTACCTGATGACGAATGGACGAAAGGAAAATGTGGGCTAAAAGGGTTACAATACATGGCCCTTGAAATACCTGCCATTATGTCGCCAGTAGGTGTTAATTGCGAAATAATTAACGATGGCGTAAACGGATTCCTGGCAAAGAATGATGAGGAATGGTTCGAAAAATTGTCTATTCTTATTGATAATGCAGACTTGCGGGAAACTATGGGGAAAGAAGCGCGGAGGACAGTTATAGAGCGATACTCCAAAGATTCTGAAAAAGGGAACTACATCAAGTATTTTAACGAGTTACTAGCAATAAAATAAACTCTTATTTGCTCCAGAGAACGGTAACATTCTTCCCTGTCAACTCTTCCAATTCCTTATTAGCCGAACTGTAATATCCTATAAGTTCAACCCGTGTTGCAGGATTCATAGCATCGTATTTACGGTTGGTCTTATTCAGATTTTTCACAAAGTCACCCACTTTATAGTTGTAATGCGATGGAATTATCAAACCTGCCATTTTTCTTAGGAAGGGGCTTTTCTTCAATAGCCTCACTGCTAACCGGGCATATACTTTAGGCCCTGCTTTTACCGTAGGGTTATGTACCTTAATTTCCGGCACAAATGCATCATCCACGCCGAGCCACGTGAATATCTCACGGCATACCTTAACAGGATCTGCTTTTATTTCGTCACACAGTACAACCCTCACCTGTTCTTTGGGAAAGTACCTATAGATCATTTTCAAATACTTGGCGTAATTACCGGCATCTATAAAAAGATTATAGGGCCAATAGGTCGAATCGGCCTTTGCAGCCACATCCATTATTCTTTCAAACGGAAAGCCCATATCAGCATAGTTATATTCCATCAGGTATGCAGAATAGGCTCTGTCAACCGGGTTGCGTAAACTTAATACTATTTTACATTGGGGATTATGCTCTTGTAGCCTCTTAATAGCTCCTTCGTAGGTATACATGATAGCATTCTTTGCTACCAGTTTTTCACCATCTTTTTTGTCCAGTCCTTTAAAGTAATGTTGTAGAGCTTTATCAAAACCTTTGGCATATTCCTTTTCATCTGTAAAATAGGCCATCTCCTGCTGCGGATGTGTTATAATATCCGGGTGTTCACCCAAATACATCTTCAGGGAAGTGGTGTAGGACTTTTGGGCACCTACAATCACCAAATCGAACAGAATATTTTTTTCAGCAGTCAAGCTATTTTATCCTATTATAGTATCTATTATTCAGGAATTAATACAAATGTAGAATATTCCTTAATTTTGCAATTCATTTTAACCTGTGAAGCATAGAATCTTATCTTTTAGCTTATTAACCTGCATCATCCTGTTTTCCTGTAATAAAGGCGCTATTTACAGGAAATGTATTACCATTCCCAATAATATATGGAGCGTGAATAGCCCACTTGTATTTGATGTGCCGGTGAATGATACGGTAAACAACTACGATATTTTTATCACCCTGAGAAATAGCAGCAGCTACGATTTCAATAATCTCTACCTGTTTATTGATATTCGTTCACCTATGAAAATTACGGAGCGCGACACGATGGAATGCATATTGGCCAATGCCGATGGCAAATGGCTGGGTAACGGGCTGGGTGATATATGGGATAATAAATTTTTGTTCAAAAGAAATGTAAAATTTCAAAAACCTGGCACGTATGAATTTGTGTTTAACCAGGCCATGCGCGTAGATAGTTTACCAATGATTATGGATGCCGGGTTAAGCGTAGAGAAATCTGCTGTATCCCCTTCCCCTAAATAAAATTGACATGAAAGTTATAGAACATATTAAAAAGTCCAAATCCACACTCTTCTCATTTGAAATACTACCTCCACTAAAAGGGAAGAGCATTCATTCGATATATGAGAGTATAGACCCATTGCTTGAATTTAACCCTTCATTCATTAATGTAACATATCACAGAGAGGAATATATCTATAAGAAAAGGGAAGGCGGGTATTTGGAGAAAATATCGGTTCGCAAACGTCCGGGAACAGTGGGTATTTGTGCTGCCATCATCAATAAATATAAGATTGATACTGTACCTCACCTTATCTGTGGAGGATTTAGCAAGGAAGAAACAGAAAATGCTCTTATAGATCTGCAATTCCTGGGGATTGATAATATTCTTGCGCTTAGGGGTGATGCGGTGAAAACTGAAGTTTCTTTCATTCCTGAACCTAATGGAAACGAACACGCTATTGACCTGGTAAAACAAATTGTACAACTCAACGACGGGAAATATCTTTACGAAGAGGAGATGACCAATAGTACCTCGAACGGTGGATTCTGCATAGGCGTAGCCGGTTACCCTGAAAAACATTTTGAATGCCCCAACTTCGCCAGTGATTTAAAGCATTTGAAAGCAAAGGTGGAAGCCGGAGCCGAATATATCGTTACCCAATTGTTTTATGATAATGAAAAGTATTTCAACTATGTAAAGCTATGCCGCGATAGTGGCATTAAAGTGCCTATCATTCCCGGTATTAAGCCCATATCAACCCAAAAGCAATTGCAAAGCCTGCCCAAGTTTTTCCACATTGAGGTACCAGAACAATTAGCCGATGCCATAGACAAAACCGATGATGAAAAGAAAGTAAAAGAAATCGGTATTGAATGGGGTATTCAGCAGTGCAAGGAACTAATTAAATTTGGAGTGCCCTGCATTCACTTTTATACCATGGGCAAATCGGAATCAGTAAGGAAAATAGCAGGAGCTATTTTTTAGCCTTTTGAAGATAGGATACCAGGTATTTTCCAAGAATATCATATTCCACATTTATCTCGTCACCCACTCCAATCCGATTGAAATTGGTATGCTGGAAGGTATAAGGTATAATAGCCACTGAAAAAGTATTTTTAGCTGTATTGGCTACCGTAAGGCTAACCCCATTCAGGGCAATGGAGCCTTTTTCAACAATGTATTTGCTATCTTCTTTCTTGCAGGCAAAAGTAAATACATGACTACCTTTCAACTTCTTTATCGATTGGCATTTTACAGTTCCATCCACATGACCTTGTACAAAATGCCCATCCATTCTGCTATTGGCAAGCAAGGAACGCTCAAGGTTGATAGTGTCCCAAACACGCAGGCTACTTAAGTTTGTCCTAGTTAGGGTTTCCTTAACTGCCATCACCTCGTAGCGAGTCTTATTAAGTGGTATAACGGACAAGCAGGCACCGTTATGCGAAACACTCTCATTCAGCTTTAACTTTCCGGCAAAAGAAGCTTCTACCTGTAAATGCAGGTTGCCGCCTTTCATGCTTAGGCTTTTAACCACACCTGTTTCTTCTATTATTCCTGTAAACATGGAGCAAAATTATGAATTATGAATTATGAATTATAAATTTGCCTATTATTCCTGATTCTTAACCTCTAATTTCCAGTATCCCATTAAATTTTTAATCATACGGTTTAGCTCCATTGGCGATATAGTGCTCACAAGCCCTGTATTACGTTGCATTAAGCAACAAATGCCCGATGCAGAGGTTCACTATCTCACCAAAAAAGCATTTCTGCCAGTAGTACAGGCAATAGGCCATACCGATAAGATTTATTCTATTGAAAAGGACATCAGCGAAGTAATCGATAGTCTGAAAAATGAAGCCTATGACTTTATTGTAGATTTACACCATAACCTGCGCACCATGCAAGTGAAATCGGCCTTAAAAAGCAAATCGGCAGCCTTTCCAAAACTCAATATTGAAAAGTGGTTAATGGTCAACCTGCGTATTAATAGGTTACCTAATGAACATATAGTAGACCGTTATTTTGAAGCGGTAAAACCGCTGGGTATAAAAAATGATGAGCAAAGCCTGGAATACCATATTCCGCCTGCAGAAGAAATTGACCTGGATACCTTGCCTGCCGCATTTAAGAATGGATATGTAGGTTTTGTAATCGGGGCCAATCATTATACCAAGCAACTGCCCACCCATAAAATAATATCACTCTGTAAAAAAATAGATGAACCTATAGTATTACTGGGTGGCAAAACAGACGAAGCAAAAGCCAATACAATAGCTAATAGCCAACAGCTAATAGCTAATAGCATTTATAATGCCTGTGGAAAATATACTATACATGGCTCTGCATCGCTGGTGAGGCAGGCCGATAAAATAATAACACACGATACAGGCTTGATGCATATTGCTTCTGCATTCAAAAAGGATATTATTTCCGTTTGGGGCAATACTATTCCCGAATTTGGGATGTATCCCTACAAACCGGGGCCTGACTCTCACATCATGGAAGTAAAAGGGCTTTCATGCAGGCCCTGCTCTAAAATAGGATATAATGCATGCCCCAAAAAGCATTTTAAATGCATGGAGCAAATTGATGAACAGAAAATTATAGAGTTCATTAAGTAGAATATTATTGCACACTATAACTTTGAAACTTTTTACCTTTACAGCCTTTATAAACTGATATGGAACTGACCGAACAAGAAATATTCCGTCGCAATGCGGCTGAAGAAATTAGAAAACTAGGCATAGACCCCTACCCTGCTGCACAATACGAAGTGAATGCCAATGCAGCTGATATACTTGCTAACTTTGAGCGTGAAAAAGGCGATTACCAAGACATCAGCATTGCCGGACGCATTATGGGTCGCCGCATCATGGGTAATGCATCATTTGCCGAAATACAAGACCAAACAGGAAGGATACAACTATATATTAAACGTGACGAAATCTGCCCCGGGGATGATAAAACCATTTATAATACCTTATTCAAAAAACTACTGGACATAGGTGATATCATTGGTGTGAAAGGCTATGTGTTTATAACCAATACCGGAACCATTTCTGTTCATGTTACTTCGCTGACCTTGCTGTGTAAATCGCTACGACCACTACCGGTAGTAAAAATAGACAGTGAAGGAAAGGCCCATGATGTGGTTTCTGACCCTGAGTTGCGTTACCGCCAGCGTTATGTGGATTTGATTGTAAATCCGCAAGTTAAAAACGTATTCAAGCAACGGGCACAGATCATAAGCTCCATGCGCAACTTCTTTAATGAACGTGGATACCTGGAGGTGGAAACGCCCATCCTGCAATCAATCCCCGGTGGCGCTACTGCCAAGCCATTTATTACGCATCATAATGCACTCGATATTCCACTTTATATGCGTATAGCCAACGAACTATACCTGAAACGCCTTATTGTAGGCGGATTTGATGCCGTGTATGAATTTGCCAAAGATTTTCGCAACGAAGGAATGGACCGAACCCATAACCCTGAGTTTACCCAAATGGAAATATATGTAGCCTATAAAGACTACGAATGGATGATGCAAATGACAGAGGAATTGCTCGAAAAAATAGCCATAGACTTATATGGTACGAGCATTGTACCCTGCGGAGACCATACCCTCGATTTTAAACGTCCTTTTCAAAGAATTGGAATATTAGATGCCATAAAAGAACATACAGGCGATGATGTTGCCAACATGGACGAAGATGAACTGAGAAAAGTTTGCCAAAAGCATAATATTCATGTAGAAGCCTCTATGGGCAAGGGCAAACTGATTGATGAACTATTCTCGGCCAAATGTGAAAAGCATTATGTACAGCCTACTTTTATAATGGATTATCCTGTTGAAATGTCGCCGTTGACAAAAAAACACCGCTCAAAACCGGGGCTGGTAGAACGGTTTGAATTGATGGTAAACGGCAAGGAATTAGCCAACGCCTATAGCGAGTTGAATGACCCTGTTGAACAGCGCTTGCGTTTTGAAGAGCAGATGAAGCTGGCTGCCCGTGGCGATGACGAAGCCATGACCATAGATAATGATTTCCTGCGTGCATTGGAATATGGTATGCCACCCTGTTCTGGTATTGGAATAGGCATAGACAGATTAGCCATGCTAATGACCAACAATGCCTCTATACAAGATGTGCTTTTCTTCCCTCAAATGAGGCCAGAAACTTTTTAGGCGGGGACTGACTGACAATAAAAATTCTGCTAATTTCTTGTGTCGCATTATGTCGCACTTTTTTCAAGTTATATATAGCTAATATAAAATATATTTCTTGAGCACAAGTTAAAACACAGCCACTTGTGAGCATTTCGCACATCTGAACGATAAAATTGGAAGTTAGCTATAAATAATGTGCGCGGCAAATGCCTCAACAAAATATTTTTTTAAGATTTACCCAACCATATCGCCCTTTATTACGTTAATGTAGTTAAAATCGTATAACGCCATGGAAAGATTCATGAAAAAAAACCCAGTATTAATTTTTACTGTGTCCTGTATAGTATTCTTTATTGTGATTTTGGGGATAACCATGTCAACCAAAGCATAAAGAGCCAATACCTCCTTACGAGATACCCCCTGCTCTTTTATAGATTCGCTTACCTGTAGCTGCTTACATTACGCTGGGGGATAGATGTTTATAGCCATTACTAAATTATCTTACAGGTTGTGCATTTACCAATGTGAGTATAGGTAAGCATTATTCTTTTTCCTATCTTTGTACCCTATATACTGAACCACCTATGGCACTTAGAATAACTGATGAATGTATAAACTGCGGGGCCTGTGAACCCGAATGCCCTAATAATGCAATATATGAAGGCGGCAACGAATGGCGCTTTTCTGATGGAACAACCGTAAAAGGTGTATTTAAAGGTAAAAGCGGGCTCACAACTGATGCCGATGCTCCCCAATCTCCTGTTGAATTAGACCGTTACTATATTGTAGGCGATAAATGCACCGAATGCAAAGGCTTTCACGATGAACCACAATGTGCATCTGTTTGCCCCGTTGACTGTTGTATTGTTGATGATAACAACAAAGAAACCGAAGAACAGCTTTTAGCTAAAAAGGCTTCGTTACACATGTAGTTTCCTTTATTTTAGGAGCACAAAGGAATTTCTAATTATCCTGCTTTTAGTCTTTTACAAACAGCCAATCCTGTGGATCGAGCTTATTTTGTCCTTTCCAAATTTCAAGCTCTATATCCGTTATCTGGTTCTGCTCATCGTAAGATATGCTGCCCAACGTCTGTTTGGTTTTTACCTTATCCCCTATCTTCACAAAAACATCTTTCAAGTGCCGGTACACGGTAAAAAAGTCCCCATGCCGGATGATAATAACCTGGCCATATTCAGGGTCTTCGCTAACGTATGATACCGTGCCATCAAATACAGATCTGGCAATTGCTCCTTTGGAAGTAGCTATATCAACCCCATCATTGTCCATGGTAATTCCCGGCATAGGCGAATAAATACCAAATGGACGGGTTATAACCCCTTCTACCACCGGCCAGGGAAGCTTTCCTTTATTATTGGCAAAATTTTGTGACAATGCCTGACCTTCTGGGGTAAGCTTTAGCTCAAGAGGTTTGGATGAGTTTGTTTTAGTAGTCGTCTTAGTGGTACTTATATTCGATTTACGTATTTCCTCCTCTACCAACTTCTTAATTTCGTTATCTAGCTTCTGCGAAGCCTTTTCTTTTTCCTTTAATTCTTTGCGGTATTGTTTTTCTTGGCCTTTCAGTTGGTTGTACATCTTTTGCTGCTCATTTTTCTCAGTCGCCAGATTATTCTGCTCAGCTTGTTCACTCTCCAACAACTGCTTCTTCTCGTCTTTAGTCGCCTGCATAACGGTTACTTTTCTGCCTATATCTTTCGAGCTTGAATCTATCATAATCGCCTGCCTGTGGCGGTATTCCTGGTATTGCTGCAAATAGCGCATGCGCAGGGCTGCCTGTTCAAAATCTTTCGAAGCAAATATGAAAGATAACTTGTTGTATCCTTTCTCGGTTTTGTACGCATCTACCACCATCCGGGCATATTCTTTTTTTAAATCGCCCAACTTTACTTCCATCACTCCGATAGTATCATTGGAAGCACTTATTTGCTCCTGTATCATATCAATTTCCTTAGATACCGTTTCAATTAGTTGCTCCTGTAGGCTTATTCTGCGACTAACAGCAGTAAGTTTACCAAGCGAAGCTTGTTTGCTATCGGTTGTTTTGGCAATTAAGCCATTCAGGTATTGAATATCGTCCTGTAGTTTTTTCTTCTTACTCTCCAGCTCTTTTTTAGCTTTTTGAGCGTTGGCTAAGCCCGGTAAGCATATTAATACGAATATAAAAAACAGGTATTTAATAGCGAATCGGTGCATATTTTTTGGGGATGATAAAGGGAATACTCTCCGAATTGGTGAAGTTTATTTTTTTATAATTCAAGTCAATATTAATGGTTTTTTTGCCAGTATTAATAGTATAATGAATGTGCATTGGAAAAAAACTGCCAGAATCAGTCTTTCGAAAATCGCTGTATGAGGCTTCGAAAGTATGCTGGGTAACAAAATCCTCGAGCCTGATTTTTTTAATATGAAAATCCGCCGAATCAATCCAGATTAATTGCGCATCATTATGGCTGTGCAAAGGTTTGTTTCTATACATTAATCGTTTATACCGTCTTTTTGCTACAGTACTCAATATGTAATCTTTCCCATCAAAATAGGCTTTTATTTTAGCAGTATCGTGGTAGAAATCCATCGATTCACCTGCCATAACTGATTGTATTAAGTCAAAATCAATTTCCTCTCTCAACAAGGTATCCAGGTAATCGTAGGTTCCTTTAAAATACTGTTGATCGGGATGATCCATGAACATGACAGAATCGGCATCTAATTTAGCTTTCAGCGCTGTATAAGCCCCTAATGCTACATCCACAGTCATCCAAATTACACTATCCTTACGCATTCTTACAACTCCATTGAATGAAACCTGTGAACTGTCCTTTGTAATGTCGACGGAAAAATGGGCACTGATCCACTTATATTTGAAATTATTCCCCTTCAGCTTATTCATCAGGGAATAGGCGTTTTCTTTCTTCAGCCCGGAATTGATTGCAGCTGGTTTCGATTTTTCTGTGGTGAGTGTTTTACTCGGGGAGCAGGCCGCAAAAATTATGGCAAAAGAAATAATCAGAAATAATGGAATAGCTACATGGGAAACACGTTTTCTCATTCTTACTTACATATTGTATTTATTTTCCGTATAGCTGTTTATCTTTTATTTCCCTATCAAGTACATCGGAATTAGCTCCGGCCTGTTTTGCTCTCTGCCAATACTCCACCGCCGAATCTTTTTTACCTTGTTTAAATAGGATATTGCCATAATGTTCCAAGATGGTCGCATCTTTATCGCCTCCGTCTATTATTGCCTTATGTTCCCATTCCTCAGCGATGTCATATTTACCTGTTATATACAATATCCAAGCATACGTATCCTCATACGAATTATTATTTTGAATCAGTGCATTGGATTTTTTTGACATTTTCTCCGCCAAATCTAAATTCGTATCGCGAACCGATAAAAAGTAACTATAATTGTTCAATACGTAATCGTTATTAGGATTTATCTGTAATGCCTCATTATAGGCCGAATCGGAGGCTGAATATTTTTTCATAAAATAGTTGGCATCGCCCATGTTTTGATAAAACTGGCCAAGCAACACCGAATCATTCGTAATATAAATGATGCCTGATTTAAGTACACCCACGGCTACTGCATAGTTTTTCAACTGCATATTAGCTAAGCCATTGTAGTAATATAATTGGGCACTAGTGGGGAATAAACCAATTGCCGACCTGCTTTCACTTTCCAGATCATGGGCATCGTTCATTTGTGCTTCGATGTCTAAAAGCCTGCTCCAGTATGTAAACTTGCCGCTATCCTCACTTACAGCATCCCTATATTGCATACGGGCTTCCTGTAAATTCTGATTATGTTGAAGCAACTCTCCATAAATAGCATGCGCCCGGGGTTCGGTTGGAGATGCTGCAACCATTTCTCCCGAGAGGGTGAGGGCTTCGTTAAAAATAGAGTCACTGTTTGTAAATGTATTCAATGCAAGTATTATTCTCACCTTGGTATCCATATCAAGGGTAGGTTCAGCAAAAGCTTTCTTTAATTCATCAAAGGCTTGTTTATCCTGGTTTGTCGTTCTATAATAATCGGCCAATGACAGGTGAACCATAGGATCGTGCGGATACTCTTGCGCCATTTTCTGATACAATTCAAATGCCTTATCTTTTTTACCTTCTTGATCATATAAATTCCCCAGCATATCATAATATTGCGGAGTCGAAGGAGCGCTCTTAATCAGTTTTTGAATCTCTTGTTCTGCCTGCGGATATTCCTTTATTTTTTCAAGTATTTCAATTTTATCCATAACCAGTTCCACATCTAACGAGTCATCCGATTTTTTTTCGATAACTCCATACGTTTTTAGCGCATCCTTATATTGCTCAGCCTGCAACTGTACTAGAGCAAGTTTGTAATATAAATCACTCGCAGCCGGATGCGTATTTATTAGATCCTGGTATACTTTTACGGCTTCCTTATATCGGCCTAATTCCTGTAGGTTTTGGGCATAAAAATTACTATACCAAATATTTTGAGGGGCTTCGTTGGCAGCTTTCTTTATATAGAAAAGTGAACTATCGGGCTGCTTATTATATTCCCATAAACGGGACACTTCATAGTTCGCATCAGGGTTAGTAGGATCTAATGCAAGACATTGCCTGAAAAAATGCATTGCATCATCGTAATTCCCTTGGGTTCGCGCTATAAGCCCATCATAATAAAGTGATTTGAACTTTTCTTCCGAAAACTGTTTAAAATTTTGGGGAGATTTGGAAGAAGTCGTTTTGTGAGAAGATGAACAGGAAAAAAATAGCAGCACAACCATTCCTCCAATGATTGTGGTGTATAATTTATTTTTTATCCTGTTTTTCACACGTTTAACTTTTTTGATTATAGTCACCCAGATTCAATATCTCCTGCTTGCCATTATAATGAACATGGCTTCCAACCATAGATTCTGTAATATTTGCATTAGTTAGACGGCTATTATCCTGAATAATAGCATTGGAAACAATTGAATTCTCAATGTTATTATGAGCCCCGACAGATACAAATGGACCAACTACCGAGTTTACAATAGTAGTATCTTCCGCGATATAACAAGGCTCTATAATAGTAGAATTAACCAATTTTAACGAACTGTGTCGATGTGAAGCCTTTGTTTCAAGCAACCGTTTATTCGTATGCAACATATTGGCTTTGCTCCCGCAATCGAGCCATTCGCTTACTTGCGCCACGCTGAACTTAGTACCTTTCTGTTTCATATTTTCGAGCGCATTCGTAAGCTGGTATTCACCTTTTTCCCTTACATCATTATCAAGCAGGTATTGCATTTCCTTTTTCAGATAGGCTCCATCTTTAAAATAATAAATGCCTATAATAGCCAAATCAGATACGAAGGTTTCAGGTTTTTCTACAAAATCGGTAATGATGTTGTTCTTATCCAGCTTAACTACGCCAAAAGGCTTGGGATCTTCTACTTTTTGAACCCAAATAATTCCTTCGTGCGAAGTATCAACCTTAAATTCGCCCCTGAAAAGTGTATCAGCAAAAGCAACTATAACATTACCTTCCAATAGCTCCTGTGCACACATAACAGCATGGGCGGTGCCCAACGCTTCTTCCTGGTAATATATCTTTCCCTTAGCTCCTAACTTTTCAGCTACTTTTAATAAGTGGTTTTCCACATCCTTTCCGAAATGACCAATCACAAATCCAATTTCATCTATCTTTCCGTTGATGGTAGCTGAAATATCTTCTACCAAATGTTGTACCATTGGCTTACCGGCAACCGGCAGCAATGGTTTCGGAACCGTTAACGTGTGCGGCCTCATTCTTTTTCCTATGCCCGCCATTGGGATAATTAGCTTCATATCTTTCTTGTTTAGTTTTATAGTATTAATGCTTTCCGGTATGCCCAAATCCACCTGCGCCTCGTTCACTTTCCATAAGCTGCTCTACTTCTACCCATTGCACTTGTTCATGTTTTGCAACAACCACCTGTGCAATTCGCTCTCCATCGTTAATGGCAAAATCTTCATTGGATAGATTAATGAGCAACACTTTCAATTCGCCTCTATAATCTGCATCAATAGTGCCTGGCGAGTTTAACACCGTGATGCCATGCTTAAATGCAAGGCCGCTGCGGGGTCGTACCTGCGCTTCGTGACCTTCGGGTAATTCTATAAACAAGCCTGTCGGAACCAAGGCTCTTTCCATTGGTTTTAAAGTCATCGGAGAATCTATATTAGCTCTTACATCAAATCCCGCAGAGGCCACCGTAGCATATTGGGGCAGGGCATGTTTCGATTTATTTACAATTTTTACTTTCATAGGTGCATTACAGGTTTCTAAAGTTCATAAAGTTTGTGATGAATTAATTTATTTTATCGTTGAAGCCTCACTTTTCACCCATCAATTTTTCAGTTTCAAGTTTTACGCGTTTAAATTGGGATTTTTCCATAAAGTAGATAACAACTACGAATATAAGGATTAGCCCATTATTTATTACAAGTTCCAATACTTTAGAATCCACATTTATCCGGGTACTCACAAAGTACAAAATTAGCGATAATGCGAAGTAGATTCCTATGCGGAAGAAATCGTATTTAACAGGCAATTGTTTACGACTCATAAAGTACGATAGCACCATAACGGTTGCGTAACATATCAATGTAGCCCAGGCGCAGCCTACGTATCCAATCCTTGGTATCCAGTAAACATCCAGCACTATGGTGATAATTGCCCCCACAGTGGTAAGATAAGCGCCATACATTGTTTTATGGCTTAATTTATACCAGATTGAAAGGGTATAAAATACCCCGAGGCAAACATTTGCCAATAAAAGAATTGGAACCACATCGAGGCCGCTCCAGTATTTTGGGCCGACGAAATATTTTAACCACGAAAGGTTCAGAAGTGTGCTCAATGATACAAGCAAGCAAGCAATGATGAAATACTTAACAATATCGGCAAAGGTTTTACCAAAATCTTTTTCTTTGGCATTCGCAAAAAAATAAGGCTCGGAAGCATATTTAAATGCCTGTACAAACATGGTTACAATTATTGAAATCTTATAACAAGCACTGTAAATACCACCCTGTTGCCACCTGGTTTCCGGAGGAAGTAAATATACCAGCAACACCCGGTCAAGTGTTTCATTTATCATTCCGGCCAAACCTGCAAAAAGCAAGGGCATGGCATACGGCATCATCTTTTTCCATAAAACAGAATCAAAATCAATGCCTGCCCTCAGCATATCCGGCAATACCATTAAAAGCGTAATGATACTTGCAAGCAGGTTCGATATTATAACGTACCCAACACCAATAGTTGGGCTATAGATAATATTTATAAATGGATATAAAAAACTATCTGGATGTCTATATATTTTAGGGCATAGCAAAATGAAAAACAGATTACTGAAAATATAGATAGCAATATTCAAGCTCTTTATTGTTGCAAACCTTCGGGCCTTATTAAGTTGCCTTAATTTGGCAAAAGCAATGGCGCAAATGGCATCTGCACTCAATATAATTGCTAACCAAACAACATACTCAGGATGTTCGGGGATGTCCATCAACCCGGCTACCAACTGCCGAAAGACCGCCACAATTACAACAAAAAACAATGAAGTAGAAACAACCGACAATAAGGTGGTGCTATAAACTCGGTTTTTATTCTCCTCTAACCTTGAGAAGTTAAAAAGAGAGGTCTCCATTCCATACGTTAGAAGGATATTCAGGAAAGAGATATAGGCATACAGATATGTTACCTTCCCGTACTCACCTGGTATGAACGTATAGGTATAAAGAGGAACAAGTAAGTAGCTAAGAAACCTTCCGATAATACTCGGAAGTCCATATACTACTGTTTGTCCTGCTAAATCTTTGAGTGGCTTCATTCGTTAATTAATAATTAACAATTAATAATTAGCAATTATAAGTTGTTGTGCCCCGATTATTAATTCTTAATTATTAATTTTTAATTCCTATTTAAAATTCGGTTTCCGTTTTTCTAAAAATGCACTGATGCCTTCCTTAATTTCTTCGGATGCAAAGCATTTACCGAATTCGGCCAGTTCGGCTTCGAAGCCTTTGCCGGTTCCGTCGTAAGCATTGGCAGCACGGATAACAGCTCCAATAGCAAAAGGAGATTTGGTCTTAATTTCATTTAGTATCTCTACACATTTGGCGTGTAGCCCTTCCAGCGAGACTATATAATTTACCAAGCCTAATTCCAATGCTTGTTGTGCATTTATCATTCCTGCGGTCATCATCAATTCAAGGCCTTTACTCCTACCCACGTATTTAATAAGTCTTTGCGTACCACCATAACCGGGTATTAGACCCAAGTTTACTTCCGGTTGTCCGAACTTTGCATTTTCCGATGCTATTCTTAAATGACAAGCCATGGCAAGCTCACAGCCTCCACCTAATGCAAAACCATTTACGGCTGCAATAACAGGCTTGGAGCTATTTTCAATACTAAAAAATACATCTTGGCCTGCTTTTGCCATTGCCATACCTTGTTCTTTGGTAAGGCCCGTAAATTCTTTAATGTCCGCTCCAGCTGCAAATGCTTTCGGTCCTTCGCCGGTAAGTATTATACCTGCTACGCTGTTGTCTGCATTTGCTTCTTTAATAGCTTCCCCAATCTCCTGTACTGTTGAACGATTTAATGCATTCAGCTTATCAGGACGATTGATGGTAATAGTGTAAATATTGTTCTCTATGGATGTCTTTAGATTTTCGTATGTCTTCATGTGTCTAGAATTTCCTATGTTCTTTTACCCAGTTTTGAATATATTCTACAATGATGTGAGTATCAGTTCCGGGAGGAAATAGTTTGCCTACCCCAAGTTTATTGAGTTCTTCCATATCCTTATCAGGGATAATGCCGCCGCCTGTAAGTAATACATCATCCAGTTGCTTTTCCTTCATCAATTTAATAACCTTCGGGAAAGCCGTATTATGGGCACCTGAAAGTATACTTAACCCTATTACATCTACGTCTTCCTGCAAGGCGGTGTTTACCACACTTTCAGGGGTTTGATGTAGCCCCGTATAAATTACTTCCATGCCCGCATTACGCAGAAAGGAAGCTATCACTTTAGCGCCTCTGTCATGCCCATCGAGACCTACTTTGGCAACCAATACCCGGATGGGCCTTTTTAACTCATTATTTTCTGCTGTCATAAAGCACAAATTTAGGATATATTCCCAAGTAACAATTTTTCTACTATCTGAGGATAGAACTTGTATTCTAATTCATGTACCTTTTGGGCAAGCATTTTAGGTGTATCGGAAGGTTCCACAATGCATTTAGCCTGAAAGATAATCGTGCCCTCATCGTACTTATCATTTACATAATGAATGGTAATGCCGCTTTCTTTTTCTTTATTGGCAATTACAGCTTCGTGTACCTTAGCGCCATACATGCCCTTGCCACCATAATCAGGTAAAAGCGCAGGATGAATGTTCACCATTCTCCCAGCAAATGCCTTGCAAATGTTATTTGGAATCATCCACAGGAAGCCTGCCAATACTATGAAATCTGTTTTTTGTTGGAGTTCATCTACTACTTTATTATCATTATAAAAACTATCCCTGTCGACAATAAGGGTTTCGATGCCTGCCTCCTGCGCCATTTGTACTACGCCTGCATCCTTTTTGTTGGATACAATAAGCGACATACGAATGTTTTTGCTCTGCTTAAAGTATTCTACAAAATTGCGGGCATTGGTACCTTCGCCTGAGGCAAAAATGGCTATTCTGTGCATGTACTGGGTTTGTGGGTGTAAAGGTAAAAAACATAGTTCATTTCGGCTTCGCTCAATATCCGTTATGTAATAGCGACACCCCCCTACTCTTTTTTATCTTGCTGAGCTTTAAGACTATCTATTAAACCAGTAATCTGATTGTTATAGCTTCTTATCTGTGCAGTTTTTGCTGTATCCTTCAAGTCTACATCTGTAAGTAACAAGTAGCTTTCGCAGCGGAATGCAGTATAACGCTTCAGTGCATTTACCACATCATGCATATTATCAGGTAATCTTAGTTTTGCCGCGCTATCTATTAGTTTTGCATTTTCTTTCCATAGATCCAGACCTGCTTTTGCTTTGTAATGGATACTATCAGTTGAAAGAGAATTTATCCTCCTATATACATCCAGCGACTTTTGTTCGTTTTCAAAATACTTTGTCATAATATTTTGGTATACTACAGTATCATCAGGTGCTTTATGCGCCAAGACGTATATAGTTCCGGCAGTTCCCAGACCCAACAAAAAAATCAAGATATATGCCAAATTTACATTTTCAGGCTTTTTTAAAGAAGGGATAAAAGCATATCCGACAACAAGTCCGCTTAACAAGCCTCCTATGTGAGCGGCATTATCTATACCGGCTTTCATTCCATTGGCAAGATTGTAAACGACAAACACAGCAATACTCGTTAGAAGTGCTTTTCGAGCTGATTTTTCAATAATATTGGTGGTAAGCATGGCCAGAAATACGCCATACATTCCGAATATGGCACCCGATGCTCCGGCGCTTATCATTTCCCCATGCCACCATATACTGGACGCACTTGATATTAGTCCCGTAAATACATAAGCAGAAGCAAACTTTAGCCTGCCTAAATAGGGCTCCAGCAACAAGCCAATATAAAGGAATGCATACATATTCATCAAAAGGTGAATAATGCCTATGTGCAAAAACATACTGGTTAATAACCTCCACCATTCTCCATTCATGGTATATGGAGCAAAATTAGCTCCCCATTTCAACAGGCTTGCATTATCCGGCATAATAACATTCACCCCCGTTAATATCATGATAATAAACAATAAGACATTGATATCAACTATAATGGGCGTAATGAAAAAATTACCCGAGGGCTTGAAGAATGATATAAACCTGAATTTTTCCTTCTCTGATTTTGTAGTCGTTACATCTTGGGTAGTTTCTGAAAATCTTTGTTCCAGTTCCTGGCATTTTATAGCAAGTTCTTCCACAGGAATGGCTATTTTTAGCTGCTCTATGGATTCTATGAAGCTATTTATATTCCTTTTATTTCTCCCCCAGTCATACAATTCACCGCCGCCTGCCTCACTGGTTAAAATAGCTTTATCTCCTTCGATAGATACAGTTATGTATTGAAAACGCGAACCTAAAAACGAATCAGTAGCCGCATTAAATCCTGAACGGCTAATATTAGAGACTGTCCACTCAAGCTTTTCAGCCGCTCTGGAAGTTATTACCAGAAACTGGATAGAAGTTAAGTTCCCAAGTAAATATTCCTCTTTATGGTGAGGATTAAATCCGAATGCCATTATTTTATATTTTGAACAAAAATATAAAACTATCTCATATTGATAGATTGATAGATAGGTTGCATCCTGCTAATGTAGAACCCATTGGACATAAAAAAAGCCGGATATGCTTTTAACACACCCGGCTTAAAGTTTACCTTATCAGGTTATTCTTGAGCAGGTTCTTCTGATCCTTCTGTCTTATCTTCCGAAGCTTTCTTGGCGGCTGCTTTCTTATCTGCGGCTGCTTCCGACTTCGTCATTTCCGATTTCAGGTTAGAAAGGCTATCCAAATCACCAAGGGTGGTTTTTTGAATATTGGTTGCTAACTTCTTCACCGCATTGCGGGTGTCTTTAGCTTCCACTCTCTTCTCATTCGACTTAGCTACTTTTTCTTCCGCCATGGCATCTTCCCTTATTCTTGCATGAGAAAGGATGATCTTCTTGGCTTCTTTATTGAATTCAATAACCTTAAAGTCGAGCACTTCGTCTACCTTGGCTGGTATACCACTTTCCTTAGTCAAATGCTTGGCAGGTGCAAAACCTTCTACTCCGTAAGGGAGGTTAACGGTTGCGCCCTTGTCAGACACGCTGGTAATGGTTCCTTTGTGGATAGAATCTACCGTGAAGATAGTTTCAAATGTATCCCAAGGGTTTTCTTCCAGTTGTTTGTGGCCGAGGCTTAATCTGCGGCTATCGCTGTTCACTTCCAATACGGTTACATCCAGCTTGTCACCTACCTTGGTGAATTCAGAAGGATGCTTGATTTTCTTGGTCCATGAAAGGTCAGAGATATGCACTAATCCGTCGATACCTTCTTCCAGTTCTACAAACACACCAAAGTTGGTGAAGTTGCGAACGGTTCCAACATGCTTGGAGCCACGTGGATATTTTTCCATGATTTTGCTCCATGGATCTGGCGTAAGTTGCTTGATACCCAAGGTCATCTTTCTTTCCTCACGGCTGAGGGTAAGAACTACGGCTTCGGTTTCGTCGCCTACCTTGAAGAAATCGTGAGCGGTACGCAGGTGCTGGCTCCACGACATTTCTGATACGTGGATAAGTCCTTCTATACCCGGAGCTATTTCGATGAATGCACCGTAATCGGCTACTACTACAATCTTGCCTTTCACCTTGTCGCCTACCTTCAGGTCGGCGCTCAGTGAATCCCATGGGTGGGCGCTCAATTGTTTCAAGCCCAGTTGTATACGTCTCTTTTCGTTATCGAAATCAAGGATAACCACATGTATCTTTTGGCCGATTTGCACCACTTCTTCAGGATGGGTAATGCGGAACCAGCTAAGGTCGGTAATGTGGATAAGCCCGTCAACGCCGCCGAGGTCAATAAACACACCGTAAGAGGTGATGTTTTTAACCGTGCCTTCCAGCACCTGGCCTTTTTCGAGCTTGCCAATAATTTCTTGTTTTTGTTGTTCAATTTCAGCTTCGATAAGCGCTTTGTGCGATACTACCACGTTCTTGAACTCGGGGTTGATTTTCACCACCTTGAACTCCATGGTTTTACCTACATAGATATCGTAATCGCGAACGGGCTTAACGTCGATTTGCGAGCCCGGAAGGAACGCTTCCATGCCAAACACATCCACAATAAGACCGCCTTTGGTGCGGCATTTAACGAGGCCTTTAATAATTTCGCTGGTAGCAAGGGCGCTGTTAACCTTTTCCCAGGCACGTACAAAACGAGCCTTTTTGTGGGAAATGAGCAACGTGCCATTCTTGTCTTCCTGCTTTTCTACATATACTTCAACGGTATCGCCGATCTTTAAATCGGGGTTATACCTGAATTCGGACAGTGGTACTACCCCTTCCGATTTGTAATTGATGTTGACAACCACATCCTTCGAAGTGATTTCAACCACCCTGCCATCCAATACCTGGTTTTCAGCAATCGATGTTAAGGTTTTTTCGTAAAGTGCCGACAACCTGTCGCGTTCAGCGTAATTGTAGTTGTCTTGCTTTTTGCCTATGGTCTCCCAATTGATTTCGGTTGACTCCGCCGGTGGGGCGATAGGCATGTGTTCTGTTTCTATTTCTGCCATGTTCTAATTTGATAATTTGGTGATTTGGTGATTTGATGATTTCCAGCTTCTTATGCCTTTCATTATCAAATTATCATATTACCAAATCATCATATTGTTTTTCCTGCTTACGGCATAGCAGGAGGGTTATTATTAGTCGCTGCCGGGCGACTTTTTCTCCTTCTTATCCTGACCAATAGCGTCATGGATTTTTGAAAAGGGTTGCAAAGGTAGTAAAAAAAGTGAAATGAAAACATAATCATGGTTATTGAACCTTGATAGGTCTTAATCAGTGACAATTATGCCAATTTAAATCTGTATTTTGCGGATTTAATATAACTATAAAATCTCTATGGATCTCAAGCATGTCCAAATCAAAAATTTTAAATCCATTGAATTTGTTAATATAGAT
>JABDCH010000012.1 GCA_013288205.1 Bacteroidota bacterium
TGCCATTCCACATGGCAATATTATTTACTGTGTCTTTTATAGGGCGACTTAGATTTTGGTCCTCAAAGTATAAAAAAGAGCCACCAACATAAAACTCGGTATCAATTAGACAGAAGTGGGTCATATATATTGGTGAGTTATTTGAACTAGTATAAAAATAACCATTACCTGGGTATGAAAAGCCCTTATTATTCCACCCAACTATCGGTTGACCAAAAGTACCATAGTAAAGAGGCCCAAAACCCATTAATAGCTCATTTTTATAGATTGATAAGGCGCATACATTATTCCAATCGCCGCCGTAAGCAATGTGAAGCGAATCTACCTTATTGCCGTTCCAAGTAACAAGTCCGGAAGGACGCTTATGATTTACTGAATCAAATTCCCCTCCAATGTATAGTAAGTTGTTATATGCTTGAATAACATTCACCTGGCCCAACCCTCCTTCTACATCAAAGCCTGCATTGGCAAATGAAGTGCCATCCCATTTGGTGACACAACCTGCCGAATGCCCGCCCGCAGAGCTGAAATATCCACCCATGTAAACAGTATCTTTATATATACCTATGGCACAAACTCTGCCATTGATACCTGAGCCTAGGTTTTTCCAAGTGATATCATTCCATTGTATAATATTATTTCCGGGCGAGGAGAAATAGCCCCCAGCATACATTACAGAATCGTAAACGAATAAAGTTGTAACATAGCCTCCGGCGGATATTCCGCCTCCAACGGTGGTCCAGGTTTGTGCTGAACTGACACTAAAGAATCCTAAAACAAAAAATATAGAAAGTATTTTCTTCAATAGAAAAGGGAATCACCAAACTTGCGGAAACGATTAATATACGGTAGTGGTTGTGTATATGGCACAGAAGCAATGCCAAAACTACTGTCCAAGGCCCATGAGTTACCCCCATCTTTTGTAATGTATGACATACCTGTCCATCCACCAATCCAGCCTACTGTATCATTTATAAACCCACACCCTTCTTCATCATAATTAGGTATAAAGGGATGTTCCGTCCATGTTTTGCCACCATCGGTTGTTTTTACAAAATAGGTCTTATAGCTTCCTAAATTATTGGATATGTAAATCCCGCTGTTTCCCGTATATTCAATACTTCCATAGCCCACATTACGGCTCGGAAAAAATATTTTCCAAACATGGTCGGTATCGTTCCGGGTGGCTTCATAAACGGTCTGCCAGGTTTCACCCCCATCAGTAGTATGCAGGATTACAGAATTAGGGCCGTTTTGCCCCGTAATAAATCCCGTATCTTTACTCCAAAACCAACCGTCAATTAACCCCACGGAAGCATAGGAACTCATATCGTAAGTCTTCCAACTTTTCCCCCCATCAATAGTTTTAGCCAAAACAGACGGTCCGTAATATCTACCATAAGCATATACAACTGAGCTGCTAACAACAGAAATGCCACATATACCTTTAGGACGTGGTGAGGGGAAATTAACAGGAGTTAATGTTTTTCCACCATCATTAGTGGAATACATTGCTACTGTATCTGACGTTACAGTTTGATCACCCAGATTGCCAATAAAGCCATGAAGTGAGTCGATAAAACCAACCGAACGTAGGTAAGATTCCATGCTGTCATGCACCAAAGTCCATGTGACACCAGCATTTCTTGTTTCATACACTTTTCCGAGAATTTTATCAGTAATGGAGTACGCAGCTATAGGTTCTACCAACCATCCCTGGTTGGGATTGATAAAATAGACATCATCAAAACGCTCAGGAGTAGTTGGGGTATTAGGATAAACTACCCAATTGTATTGGGCAAATAGCTTTGTAGATGCTATGCACAATAATACTGAAAGAAAAATTCTTTTTCTCATGTATCTTCAATTCATTTCAACTGTAAATATACTTAAATATCTCTTTTACAGACATTTTTAATATCTATTTGATTTTTCGCCTATCTTTGAGTTATATACCCTTTTCTATGCCAGTGGAAATACCATATATAAACTGATGTTATATAAGCCCGGTACAACAACAACTAATAACGAGGAGACAAACTATGTATTAACAAATTTCCCTAATCCCTATAATACTCAAACCACTATTATATACACCATACCACGCACAAGTAGTTTTGTAACCTTTGAAGTTTATGATGCCGTAGGGCGGAAACTTTTCACCCAAAATTTGGGCAGCCAAATAGCAGGCGAACATCAATTACAATATAGCCAACCACTTGCCCCCGGCGAATACTACTACACCATTACTACCAACAACTTCAAGGGTACAAGGAAGATGGTAGTGGTGAACAAGTAAATAAATTTTAGGGATGAGCAGGGGTTGGGTGCTTGGTGTTTACTTTGAAGGAAATCCCTGCGTTTGCAAAATAAGGTGTACCAATTCCACCTTCCAGGGTTATACCCATAAAGTCGTTAAGTCTCTTTCTTACCCCTATTACAAATTGCACACTTGGTGCAACTAAATTAGTCATAGAGTTATATCCCATGGGGATACTTTTATCGGTCCAGAAAGAAACTCCCAGACGGGTACCCAAATAAAAATCTTCATCATCATCATTGCGGATGTGATAAAGTAATCGAACACCTATATTGAACCGGGTAATTGTTTCGAGAATGGTATTATCAGATCCACCAAAATAAGAGTTGGGGATAAAAATGGTGGGGGAGGGATGAATGTTTACGCTGGGAAAAAGAGGATTAAAACTATAGGTGGATAATTGTCCATTATAGGAAGTATAGGGATTGATTTTGACAGATTGCCAGGCGAAACCAATTCCAATACTAAATTGTGAATTTTGATCATAATCTACATTGAGGGTATATACAGGCGTTGAAGCCTGGATGGTTGAACCTGAATCGCCTAAAATAGAACGGAAAAGGTATGGCATTGTACTCAACCCAATCCCGGGAGTGATTACAAAATAAGGAAGCCATGGAGGCGGAATCATAGGTATTTTCCAGCCAGACTCATGAATTACATAGTTTACTTGTGATTTCGCTATGGAGTCTTTTAGGTGGGTTGTAGAATTCTTGTAATAGATTTTTTGCCTGATATGTATATGTTGGGCTAATATCTTTTTGCCGTCGTTCAGCACAATGGTGTCCTGTGCTTTTATGCAGGAAGAAGTTAGAACAAACAACAAGAAGGCAGTAAAAATGTATTTCATCTATAACCTCATTAGTAGGGGCAAAGATAATGGTTTGGGTAAATAAAAAAGCAGGTCTGTAAGCCGGATTCTGTCTGCTTTCTAATAAATTAAAAAGGATCCTATCATTTATCTTACACCGGTTTGCACCGGTATAGGTCCGCTTTCGCGAATCCTGCAACCTACCCACCTGGATCGGGCGAGCCACCCTCAAGCCCAGGCTTATTTGGTTTTGCAACTCCCGGGGTTTTTCCCTCCTGCAAGTTGCCTTACAGAATCGTGAGCTCTTACCTCGCGTTTTCACCCTTATCCCTGGGGTTTAGTCAGAGACGGTAATTTTCTGTGACACTATCCATCACCCGGTATTTACTACCAAGTGTCCCCCGTACTTCAGGGGCGGGATGCTCATTGTTGTCCGGACTTTCCTCCCCATATCACTATGGAGCGATAGAACGACCTGCTGGGTGCAAAATTAGTAAATTAATACTTACCCGCTTCCCCAAACCCCTTTTCCGGGAATGAAAGGGGTGCGTAATTACCTTATATTTGCAAATTCAGAAAATGAGCTTGATGAAATTGAGGATAGGAATTATTTTCGGCGGTATTTCCCGTGAAAGAGAGGTCTCTTTTGCAGGGGGAAGAACAGTATATGATAATTTAGATAAATCTCTATTTGATGCGGTACCTGTCTTTGTTGATAGCTTCGGCAATTTCGTTCTGTTAGACTGGAAATACATTTATAAAGGCAGTATTCGCGATTTCTATCCCCCTGTTGAGTATTTGCCAAATTCTCCAAATAATTTCCAGGTTTATGCGGAATCAGTCATCAGTCGTCAGTCATCAGTCGTCAGTAAGGGAAGTGATATAGCAACTGAAATGCTAAGTAAGATAGGCACTCCATTGAAATCGGAAGAGCTTAAAAAACATATTGATTTCGCTTTCCTTTGTCTGCACGGGGCAGGAGGGGAAGATGGTAGCATACAAGGCTTGTTAGAATACTTGAAAATCCCTTATTCGGGTTCAGGGATATTGTCTTCTGCACTGGGTATGGACAAGGCCCTGCAACGCCAGTGGATGAAAAGCTATGGCTTTGAAACTCCGAATTATATCAGCCTAAAAAGAAGTAATATTTCAGATAAATCGCTTAAGAAAATATATACTGAAGTAAAGAAAAAAATAAGCATACCTTGTGTTGTAAAGCCTTCGCACCAAGGCTCTTCTATTGGCGCTACGGTACTTGCAAAAAGTGATTTTGCTTCTTTCGAAAAAGCGGTACTGCGGAGCTTTTTTATGCGCAAAATTACCTACAAAGAGTGGGGAGCATATAAGGAACCGCAACAAGTTGCTTTTGTTCGTGAACTGTCTGATATCCGTGAAGGGATAGGTTTTCCGCTTACATTGAAATACAAAAAAAACACAGCAGTTATACAACATCCCGAAGAGTTGTTGACCAACATCAATGCCTCTTTTGAGAAGTCGAAGGACGATATTTTACTGGAAGCCTTTGACGGGGAAAGCGAAATATTGATTGAAAAATTCCTTTCGGGTAAGGAGTTTTCCTGCATAGTGATACAAGATGAGAATGGAAATCCGATTGCATTGCCACCTACCGAAATCCGCAAAGGGAATAACATATTCGATTACCGGTCTAAGTATTTGCCGGGCTTATCACGTAAAATAACCCCGATCGATTTGCCCGAAAAGCAAATAAAATCTATTTCGCAAGCTTGTTGCAAGTTATTTTCTGATATGCATTTTAATGTGTATGCCCGTATTGATGGCTTCATTTCTCCCAAAGGAAAAGTCTTTTTAAATGACCCCAATACAACTTCGGGTATGTTGCCTTCTTCGTTCTTTTTCCACCAGGCAGCAGAGATAGGCCTTAATCCATCTAAGTTTTTGACTTTTATTATTTATACTTCTTTGCAGCAGCGGTTGATTTCTTCCATGTTTTATCCTCCGTATGCCGGATTACTTAAACAATTGGATGAGAGCCTGGAGAAGGAAAAAAATGCGTCTTCTTCTAAAAAGAAAATTGCTGTTATACTGGGGGGATATTCTTCCGAAAGACATATATCGGTTGAAAGCGGTCGGAATATTTATGAAAAGCTGGCATCTTCTACCAAATATGAACCGGTGCCTGTTTTCCTTGCAGGAAGTTCTGAAAATTATAGCCTTTATACCATCCCCATAAATGTTTTGTTGAAGGATAATGCGGATGATATACGCGACAAAATTCTGAATTACAAGATACATCCCTTTATCAAAAAAATACAACAGAATTGTAAAGCGATAACCGATAAATATGTTTCGGGGAAAACACTATCACCTCCCCACGAATTAAGTTATGCCCAATTGGCAAAAGAAGTAGATGGAGTTTTTATTGCGCTTCATGGCCGGCCAGGAGAGGATGGTTCCGTACAAAAGGAATTAGAGAAAGTAGGACTGCCGTATAATGGCTCTTCGGTGCAGACTTCCGCTATCACCATTAATAAATATGAGACCGACAGGATACTCCGAGAAAACGGAATGTTGGTTGCCGCAGACTTGATAGTGAATAAAGACGAGTGTGGAAATAAATCGGAAGTTTATAAGAAGTTGGTGGAAAAATTGGGTACCCCATTTATTGCAAAGCCCATTGATGATGGATGCAGTTCTGCCGTGCGCAGGATTCCATCGCAACAGGAATTTGATGCCTACCTGAAGCTTATTTTTCGCGACAAACAGGAGAAGGATAGGAAAGCAGCAGAAACATTAAAGATTCGTACGAATGAAGAGTTCCCTATAAAGCAGGCCTTTTTGGCAGAAGAACTGATAAGCAAAAAGGGAGCATCTCGTTTTATTGAAATAACAGGCGGAATGCTTACCCATCATACACTACTGGGTAAGGAATATGAAATATTTGAAGCGTCGGAGGCATTATCGGGTGGAGATGTGTTATCGCTCGAAGAAAAATTTTTGGCAGGCGAGGGGCAGAATATTACCCCGGCCCGTTATTCTGACGATCCCGAACTGAGGCAAAAAATATCCGATTCTGTGAAAGCAGAATTTTTGAAGGTTGCCAGGTTATTGAATATTGAAGGATATGCCCGCATTGATGCCTTTGTTCGGATTTTTTCAGATGGGAGAGCAGAGGTAATATTTATTGAAGTAAATTCGCTCCCCGGAATGACACCTGCAACTTGTATATTTCATCAGACAGCAATAAATGGATACACGCCCTATCAGTTTATCGATAATATTTTACAATATGGCTTTGAAAGGCAGAAGGCGCTAACCGAAAAAGTTATTGCGAATGTTTAAAAACCTCAAAGCTTTCCTTAAGAGCAGATTGTTTTTAATAAATCTTGCTATCGCTATCGTATTTCTAATTGTATTTTTCAGTTGTATAGGTTTCTTCCTTGCTAAATATACCCGTCATGGAGAATTTATAACCCTGCAAAATCTGAGTAATAAGAGGCTTTCTGATGTAGAGAGCGTATTAAAAAGCGAGGAGTTGAACTATATTATTATTGATTCGGTATATGTGGAAAACAGTATCCCTGGACTTGTAGTAAACCAAAATCCATATCCTGGAGCCCATGTAAAACGGGGTAGAAACATATATCTGTATATCACCGCCACATTGCCACCGCTTGTAGAGATGCCTGACCTTGCAGACAAATCGCTCAGGCAGGCAAAGAATTTGCTTGATAATGCAGGGTTAAAAACAGGACGTGTGCAGATGGTGCCCGCCCCACTTTTAGGCTTTGTGTTAAGTCAAACTTATAAAGACAGACCTATTCCACCGGGAACTAAAATTCCCAAGGGTTCTGTCATAAATTTGCAAATCGGCGGAAGCAATGTAGATGATACAATTCAATAATGTACAATTTTATTGGTAATAGGACGTTATTAGAGAAGAAAAGAAGAGATAAGATGGAAGAAAGTAAATATAAAATAATGAAGTTTAAACAAATCCTTATACTGTTCCTGGTTTTCGGGTTCCGTGTTTCTTTTTTATATGGACAGCAACATGCCGACCATCTTTCCCCTTTGGGTGTGAATCCATACCTGGTAAATTACACAAACCAGGCTAATAAATTGCATACGCCGATTAGGAGGCTTATATATGATTCAATAACGGATACTTTACCATTCCAGGACGATTTTTCCCATGGAGGGCCATATCCCGATACTAATTTGTGGATGGATGATGCAGCCTTTATCAATAATACCTATCCGATATGTCCCCCAACACTGGGCGTAGCTACCCTAGATGGGGTAAATAACGAAGGCAGGCCCTATAATCCTTATTGCCCTCCGGGAGCTTCTTATCCTGCGGATTCCCTTACCTCACGCCCTATACGGATGAATTATTCTAACGCAGATAACCAGAATATTTGGTTTAGTTTTTACTGGCAGGCTGGTGGACGGGGCTTTCCTCCGCTTACTTCCGACACATTATTGCTTCAATTCAGAACGAGTAAAACTCCCTGGACAACTGTATGGTGTCATTTAGGGTATTATCCTGTTGCTCCCGATACGGGTTTTCATTTAGTGATGATACACCTGCTTGATACGATGCATCCAACGTTACCACTCGATACAACTGTTCGATTTAACCCATTTGATAAAAATTTCCAATTCCGATTTAAAAATTATGCCTGTACTTCAGCCGATGCTGATCAATGGAATATTGATGAGGTATATCTTAACAAGCATAGGTCGGCATCAGATTCCATTTTTAATGATGTAACATTTGTATATGAATCGCCCCGCATATTGGCAAATTACGAATACATGCCCTGGGAGCAATTTACTGCCGCTGATGTGGCGGATACCCTATATCTTACCGCTCGTAATAATACCGGTTCTATTCAACAAATAACATATCATTTAGATATTCCTTCTGCTATTTCCAGTTATAACCCAACAGGTGATGTAAATCCATGGCCTCCGTATGTCACAGATCCTATTGTGACTCGCATCCCTATTAAATCCAAATTCACCTATACGGCCTTGAATGGGCCTACAGATATGCCTGTTCATCAGTATTTTACATTCACGGGGGATTATAATCTTTGGAATGATACCCTCAGTTTCGACCAAGTTTTTCATGATTTTTATGCCTACGATGATGGTACAGCCGAAGCCTCCTATTTTGTGAATGGAAACGCCCCTATTGAATTGGCAGAAGCAATTACTGTGAATAATCAAGATACATTGCGTGGGGTTCAGTTGTATTTTAACTACATGTTTGTAAATCCGGCCAATTATAGCATGACTATGACTGTGTGGGATAATTCTGGGCCTCAAGGCTCACCGGGCAAGATCATTTTTCAGGATGATACTTTAGCAACTCCCAGAACAAGCGATACACTTAATGGGTTTACATACTATCCTTTCTCTAAAGCGGTGGCGTGCAAGGCAGGACAAACTATATATGTGGGCTGGGTGCAAAACAACGGGGACTCTATAAATATTGGATTTGACCTCAATACAAATAGCGAAAGCAGGATAGTTTACAATGCAAATACTAATCAGGGATATTGGAATACTGGTTGGAGTCCGGGAACTTATGCAGGTTCCCTTATGATGCGTCCTGTATTCGGCCATGTTAACAGCCACGGACCTGTATTATCAACGTCAGAATTAACACCTTCTCCTGAAACAATTAATCTTTATCCCAACCCGGCTAACAATACGGTTACCCTCAGCTCAGCTATGCCGGCTAATACGATGCTTAAAGTATATACTATAGATGGCAGGGAGTGCATGAGCAACACGAACTTCTATGGTAATTCTATTAATACCTCACTGCTTTCTCCGGGGTTCTATATTGTAGAAATCACTCCAGCGGGCGGACAGGCATCCTATCAAAAGCTATTGATACAGAGGTAATTAAAGCTTTTATTTCGGTTCAATAATTCCTATTTATTTTTGGGTATTTAAGTATCCTACTGCCATTTTTTCGCGTATATAACTTTGGAATGGTATTTGATAGGGTAGTAGTATACAATAGATATTATATATGAACCTAAATAATTTCACATTAAAGTCACAGGAAGCTATTCAGCAGGCGCAGCAAATGGCTGTTGGAAATGGCAATCCTGCCATTGAAAATGGGCACATACTGAAAGGCATTTTTGAAGTAGATGAAAATGTTACTCCTTTTCTTTTTAAGAAAATGAATGTCAATATTCCTGTTTTCAGGCAAGCATTAGATAAGATTATAGAAAGATATCCTAAGGTAGATGGTGGTAGTACAGGGCAATACCTGTCAAATGAGGCGCAACAAGCCCTGGCTAAGGCGGCTAATTTTATTAAGGAATTTAAAGATGAATATGTATCCATAGAACATCTTTTATTGGGGATATTAAGTACCCGTGATACCGTTTCGCAATTAATGAAGGATAATGGTATTACTGAAAATGATTTGAAAAAGGCTATCCAGGAACTTCGCAAGGGAAGTACAGTTACCAGTTCGGGCCAGGAAGAAACTTATAATGCCTTGGCCAAATATGCCATTGACCTAAATGAAATGGCAAAGAATGGCAAGCTAGACCCGGTTATTGGCCGCGATGAGGAGATACGCAGAGTGCTGCAAATACTTTCGCGCCGCACAAAGAATAACCCCATACTGGTTGGAGAACCGGGTGTTGGTAAAACAGCCATTGCCGAAGGGTTGGCCCAACGGATTATAAATGGCGATGTGCCCGAAAACCTGAAAACCAAAAGGATATTTTCCCTTGATATGGCCGCCCTTATTGCAGGAGCCAAATACAAGGGCGAGTTTGAAGAAAGATTAAAAGCCGTAGTAAAAGAAGTTACTTCTTCTGATGAAGTGATTTTGTTTATTGACGAAATTCACACACTGGTGGGTGCAGGCGGCGGCGAAGGAGCTATGGATGCCGCAAACATTCTGAAACCGGCCCTGGCCAAAGGTCAATTGAGGGCCATTGGCGCCACCACCTTGAGTGAATACCAGAAATATTTCGAAAAGGACAAAGCCTTAGAGCGCCGTTTTCAACGGGTGATGGTAGATGAGCCTTCGGAAGAAGATGCTATTACCATTTTGAGAGGCATAAAAGAAAAATATGAAAGCCATCATAAAGTGCGCATTAAAGACGAAGCTATTATTGCTGCCGTAGAGCTTTCGCAACGTTATATCAGCGACAGGTTTTTGCCTGATAAGGCTATTGACCTGATAGATGAAGCTGCGTCCAAGCTTAGGATGGAAATAAATTCCGTACCTGCTGATTTAGATGAAGCCGAGCGCAAAATACGTCAACTGGAAATAGAGCGCGAAGCCATAAAAAGAGAAAACGACAAAGAAAAGTTAGAAGAGCTAAACCACGAAATTGCCGAAATAAGCGATAAGCGTTCTGACCTTAAAGCTCAATGGCAATCGGAAAAAGAAGTGGTTAATTCTATTCATAGGATAAGAAAAGATATTGAAAACCTTAAGCTGGAAGCCGAGCAGGCAGAGCGGGTTAGTGATTTTGGAAAAGTAGCTGAAATCCGTTATGGTAAGATTAAAGAGGCAGAAGAGCAGCTTAAGGATATGGAAAAAAAATGGGATACCATTAAAGCCAAAGGCTCTCAAATGCTGAAAGAAGAGGTGGATAGGGAAGATATTGCCCGCGTGGTTTCGCGCTGGACAGGCATCCCGGTGAATAAAATGCTGCAAGGTGAAAAAGAAAAGCTGCTGTTACTGGAAGATGAACTGCACAAACGTGTGGTGGGGCAAGATGAGGCTATAGAAGCCGTTGCCGATGCCATACGCCGCAGCCGTGCCGGTTTACAGGATACTAAGCGTCCCCTTGGGTCTTTTATCTTTTTAGGTACTACCGGTGTAGGTAAAACCGAAGTTGCAAAAGCTTTGGCTGAATACTTGTTCAATAGTGAAAATAATACGGTACGCATAGATATGAGCGAGTACCAGGAAAAGCATAGTATTTCACGCCTTATTGGCGCCCCTCCGGGATACGTGGGCTATGATGAGGGCGGACAGCTAACCGAAGCTGTAAGACGCAAACCCTATTCGGTAATATTGTTGGACGAAATAGAAAAAGCGCATCCAGATGTATTTAATATTCTGTTGCAGGTGCTTGATGACGGACGATTAACTGATAGTAAAGGCCGTGTGGTGAATTTTAAAAATACCATTATCATCATGACCTCCAACATTGGTTCGGATATTATACAGGAGAATTATGACAAGATTGGAAAAGACAATCGTGATACAGTGTTTGAAGCCACAAAAGAACAAGTGTACAATTTGTTGAGGAACACATTGCGCCCTGAATTTCTTAATCGTGTAGATGAAGTAATCATGTTCTCTCCGCTTACAAAGAAGAATATCAACGCTATCGTCAAGATACAATTCAATGCAGTGGTGAATAAGCTGAAAGATGAAAATATACGCCTGAGCGCAACCGATGAAGCTATTGATTGGCTTGGACAAACCGGCTTTGACCCTTCATTTGGAGCAAGACCGATTAAGAGGCTTATCCAGAAGAAGGTACTTAATGAACTTTCTAAAGAGTTGCTTGCCGGAAAAATAGAACGCGACAGTGATATAGTAATGGACGTATTCGACGATAATGTAGTGTTCCGCAAACCGATAGAAACGGATAAGAAAAAGCCCGAAGAAAAGTTGAAGGCTAATTAACCAGCTTTAGGTAGTTTTTAGTAAATCCGGCCGTCTCTCCACAAATCAACAGCATTATACCAAATGTTGCGATAGTTGATATTACGCTGCAAGGCGTAATCGTTATCCGAAAAAGGATTGTCAAGTTTAATAAAGGTGAATGATAACGCCATGTAACTTCGTTCTTCGCCGTATGACCATGTTTCACCTTCAGAGGAGCGATAGATAGAACTGGGTGGTCCGAATATCAGGTAAATCATTCCCCGGTCAGTTCTCCAGCCTTCCTCATACGAGGCGAAATAACGATTGGCTTCCTGTATCCTGCTATAGTAGTTATGAACCAGCGCCCGACCACGGTCCTTATTACCACTAGCTGCGGTAAGCCAGAAATTATCTACATCTTCTTTCGGTGCCTTTGAATTCACCAGCTTTCCAAATTCTTCATTGGAGGATATGTAACGCAACGGGGCTACCAACTGGTAGGCTTGTGAGATATTGGGGTAGCTTTCATCAAAGCGGAATAGCGTTAGTCCGGACATATCGTTTGAGTCCGCGGTAATATGATACATCCCTCTGGATTTTACGTATAATTGGAACATGCCGTTTCTTTTTGTTATTGAAAAGCTGCTATCGGCATATAATTGAGGGGAACTGTATTCATCCGAATTAAAGGGTGGGGCAGCAATAGGGAACTTATTCTTATATATTTTTACATAGAGTTTTTGTGCGGGCTGCATGTATTGAATAGAAACGTGCATAGCCGAATCAATTATAGGGGAGAATATAATATGTCCATTATCAGGGTCGCGCACCAGAAAATTTTGCCCCGTTGAAAAATCTGTTTTGTTTGCAGTTATATAGGTAGTTTCATTTCGTTTGCTGTTCATGTCCAAGGTTAGCGCTGTGAGCAGGTACCGTGTTCCTTTACTAAGCTTAACAGGCATTGAGCCTACCGCATACTCCTGCCTGCTATTGCTTAAACTTTGCAGGTGAATAACAGTGGAGTTACTATCCATAATGAGCGGTGATTCATAGTTTATAGTAACCCTGAAAGAAACACGCACGGCGGCTGAAAAACTATCTGAGAGCGCTCTGCGTTCATATAGTAGCTCACTTTCATTTATTTTAAAATAGAGCAACGACATAGAATCGTCAACATGCACCAGGTTAAATTCAGGATGCAGGGAGTGTATATCATTTTTATATTGCTCTGCAATATTTTGATTGCTTACCCTGGTGGGGCTATAACAGCCAATTAACGATAGAAGAAAAGCGGATGCTATTCCAATGCTATATAGATACCTGCTTTTTTTCATCTTCCGTTGTAGTATTGCAAATATAGGCGATATCACGGAATATTGAAGCCCCATTTTGAATATTGAACTCATGGGAATTAGTTATTCTTCCTGGGCTTTATTAACCAATTCCGTCGAAATATTATCAAGCGATTTAGCCGTTTTTGCGCCGAGCTTTTTTATATTTTCCATACGTTTAACAATATTTCCGGGGCCGCTTGAGGCTTTTTTTATAGCTTCATCATAGCTTATTTTTGCAGCGTTCATCTTCTTTCCTACATCCAGCAGGTCTTCTATTAAACCATAGAATTTATCGTAAAGTTTACCGCTTTCTTCCGCTATTTCAAAAACATTCCTGGCTTGCTTTTCCTGTCTCCATAGCGCTGCAATAGTGTAAAGCGTAGCAAGCAAGGTAGTGGGGCTTACAATTACAATTTTCCGGTCCCAGGCATAATTAAACAGATCATTATCCGATTGCAATGCAATGCTGAACGAAGATTCAATGGGCATGAAGAGCAATACAAAGTCAAGAGTATTTATATCGATAAGCGATTGATAATCTTTTCTGCTTAGTTCGTCAATATGCTTTTTTACTGAAACGAGATGCTTTAACAGGTATTGTTGTTTTTCTTCTTCTGTTGGGGCGTTTACAAATGCCTCGTACGCAGTAAGCGATACCTTAGCGTCAATAATAATATGCTTATTATTAGGAAGAAATACCACCACATCAGGCTGCAGGCGATCTCCTTCCGAATTTTTCAAACTGTATTGTATTCTATATTCTTTGTCTTTTTCAAGCCCCGAACGCTCCAGCGCCCTTTCTAATATTATTTCGCCCCAGTTCCCTTGCGTTTTGCTGTCACCTTTTAACGCCTGGGCAAGATTGTTGGCCTGATCGCTGATTTGCTTATTTAATGTAATCAGCGTACTTATTTCCCCTTTTAAGGTGTTCCGGTCTTTCGATTCATCGCTGTATAATTTCTCTACTTTTTCCTGGAAGCTTTTCAGGTTTGTATTTACAGGGTTCAAAATGGCTTCAATGCTCTCTTTATTTTGCAGGGCGAACTTCCTGCTTTTCTCCTCCATTATTTCATTGGCCAGATTTTTAAACTGCTCCCGTGATTGGTTGTGAAGGTTTTCAATATCCTGTTTTAGTGTATTTAGTTTTTCTATCTGACCGTCTTTTTCAGTCCGCAGTGTTGCCAGCTGGGTGTTCAAATCAAGAATTTGCTTAGTGGAGGTAACCAGTTCAGATTCTTTAGTGCGTAATCTTTCAGAAGTATCCTGGTGAAGTTCTTTACTTACGTAACGATTTTCTATTTCCCCGCTAGGGGTACTATTTTTTAGTAAAGTTGTTTTTAATAGCAAGTATCCTACTAAAAAACCAATGAGCAAACCAATAAACAAGCCTGTGAGCATAAATAAATTTCGTTTAAACGAGAGATTCCCGGGGAAGAATCAAATTTCTGCAAAATAACTAAACATTCCTGAAAAAAATGCAGAATTCAGGTTAAATCGTAATTATATAATAATGTAAATCAGCTTGCCGATTCGTAGGGGCCTGTAATTGGCTTGATGCTAAGTACAGGTACCTTGGAATGGTTTACAATTTGCCTTGCAAAAGCGCCCATAAATATGCCTGTCATATCCGATTCGTGGTCAGTCATAATAGAAAGTAAATCGGCATTCACCTCTTCTGCATATTTCATGGCTTCCATAGCAATATTGCTTCCTTTTACCACTTTGCGAACAAAGGTTAATCCTGCTTTCTCAATAGCTTCCTGAACCGTATTGATTTTTATGTTGAGTTTTGCTATGTCAGATTTGTCGTCAGTCTGAACAATACCTAACACATGCACCGTTGATTTGCATTTAGCTGCAAGCGGCAATACGTTGCTTACTTTTTGTCGTGAGTAGCGTGACTCATCAATTGGTAATACGATAGATTTTAGTTCGCTGGATTCAAAGCCTTCGCGGATAGTGACCACCGGGCAGGGAGAAAGATTGACTACTTTGTGTGCTGTGCTCCCAATAAAGAAAGCTTCAAAGCCTTGCACACCATGGGTGCCCATTACAATTAAATCGGCATCGTGTTCGGTAACTGTAGCAATAATTTTAAAGGCTGGCTTGCCGGTTGTTATAATGGTTTGTACGTATACGCCATATTTTTTAGTGATGTCTTCGGCATATTCATCCATCTTTTCTTTCACCTTTTCGTCAATCGTTCCTTTGCTTGCGTTCTTATCGGTGAACCAAGCAGGCGGATAGGCGTGGGGATTTTCTAAAATGTGAAGTAAAAAAATATCTGCCCGGTATTTATTGGCTAAATAGCTTCCGTATTTGATGGCAGATTCGCCGGCAGGGGAAAAATCTACCGGAATAAGGATTCGATGTATAATCGCGCTGTTCATAATTGATTTATTTAAGAATTAATACCAATCATTGGGGAAAAATAATGGTTCTTCTCGTTTTCAACTATAGTTCGCATTTAGATAGTATTTTTTTACATGCAGACTGAAATAGTTTAACTCAGATATAACACCGATGCAATTATACAAAAAAATAACGTAACTAACAAGTGCTTAGTGCAAATATACCCCCTAAATTGGCAAGATTATTTGTAATCAGGCCATTTTAACGGGTGAAAAGAAGAATATTCCGGAAAATGAGGATTAAAGAGTGCCCGTTCCTCCGTCGGGGCTAAAAGTGTCAATCATAGTTTCTTCAGGGCGAATACTCATCACAGGTATTTTCGAATGGTTTACTATCTGTTTGGCTGCGGCACCCAAAAACATCCCGGTAAGGTCAGATTCATGCTCGGTCATAATCAAGATAAGGTCTCCATTTATTTCCTCCGAAAACTTCATGGCTTCCACAGCCGGATTGGAAGCATGTATTATTTTTTTAGTGTAGTTGATGTTAGCATGTTTCAATGCATTTTCAACGGTTTCGATCTTAATGTCAAATTTACTTTCATCCTCCTTATCCTTGGTATCAAGCAGGCCAAGTAGATGCACGGTAGAGCCATATACTTTAGCCAGCTCAATGGCATTATTCACCTTTTGGCGGGAATGGAGGTAATTGCCAATAGGTAAAATAATATTGGCGAAACCAATGGTTTTTGTATTGAGCCGTACGGTTATTACCGGGCAGGGGGCAATAGTTACCACTTTGTGTGCATTGCTGCCCATAAAGAGTTCTTCGAACCCACTGGCTCCATGCGTACCCATAATGATAATATCAATATTATTTTCTTTTACTGCACTGGCAATTGCAGCGGCCGGGCGACCATTTGCTATAATGGGCGTAATAGCTACGGCGTATTCTGTTTTTAAGGCTTCCGACGCTTTATTTAACTGTTCCGTTGCTTCTTTATAAATATCCTGGATGTCGGGCATCATTACAGGTTCTCCAATTCCTGCTGTATACAGGGTTGTTTCGACAGAATGCAGCAAAAATATTTTTGCGTTAAACAGTTGAGCCATTTTGGCTCCGTGAGCTACTGCAAGAGTTGCTGTTTCAGAAAAATCGGTAGGAATGAGAATATTGTTAATCGTCGCCATGCTTGGTGTGTGTTGTGTTTGGTTGCCAAATGTAATCATTAAATGGAAATAAAAAAGAGGGATGATTTTCCCTCTTTTTTAAAACTATAGTAATAGCAGTTTTGCTACTACTGGAAAATGGATAGTTTTTGTACAGAACTACCCTTTGACGTTTGTATCCGCAAGGTATATATACCCCCGGCAAGGCCTGAAATATTTAGTTGTTCTATGTTCAGTCCATTGTTAGCCAGCTTTTGCTCTGTATAAACCTGTTGTCCGAGTTCATTCATAATGCTGATGGTAACATGGTCGTTTCCGGTCATAGAATAGTTCAAAGTAAACGAGCCATTATTTGGATTTGGGTATACCTTAAGTCCCGATAAATTATTAGTCAACGAGGCAACTCCCAGCAATATACTGTTGAATCCATTCGAGAATGAGCCGGAATACAGTGAAAAGGAAGCATTGGCGCTATGTGTTGTAGGAACACATGGGCCATTAGGATTTATCGCTTCAACCACATAATAGGAGCCTAATGGGGGCAGGGTATCGTGAAAGGTAAGTACGTTCGAAGCTACAGAATCTATAGGCGTCAACTTGCTTAGCGAAGGACCGCGCAGAATAATATATCTGGAAGGAGTGAATCCAAAATAAGCTGTCCAGTTTAATATATATACATTATGTGCTGCTGTAGCTGTGAGATAAATGCTGCTATGGATAGGGCTTAAGGCCGATTCGCCACAGGAGTCTACAGTTGATATTCGATAGCTTTCAATCCCCAGCGAAGGGTAGGAACTAGAATCTGTAAACTCACTCAGTATATTTAAAGGTTGGCTATGTATTAAAACATAGTTGGAATTGGTGTCTTTATATATGTTAAAGTGCCCGGAACCACCGGCAGGCGGAGAGTTGTTTCTTCCCCAAACTATCCTACATTTATTAATGGAGGTGTCTAATGTAATAATACAAATTGGTTGAGCAAAATTATTTACCGGGCCTGCTACTTTTAATGCGGCAGACGCACTACACCCATTGGCATCTGTTACTGTGCATGTATAAGTACCTCCTGATAAACCGGTGGCCGTTGCATAAGTCTGGCCTGCTGACCAGGAATAAGTATATGGAGATGTCCCCCCGGAAGGTTTTGCAGTTATAGTTCCGACAGGAGTCACACAATTACTATCAGGTGTTGATGAGTGGCCAATGCTGATAGCAGCAGGTTGTGTAAGGCACACTGAGGAAGTAGCTGTACATCCATTATTATCTGTTACTGTCATAGTATAGCAGCCTGCGCTCACACCCGTTGCGGTATCTCCTATGCCTACCAAAGGAGACCACAAATATGTATAAGGAGAAATTCCGCCTGAGGCAATAGATGAGATTATTCCATTAGATCCTCCATTACAGGTAATGATTAGTACAGGAATTGCTTTACTAGTAAGTTGGGTAGGTTGCGTAATAGTAACGCTTACCGTAGCTGTAGAGAAATTAGCATCAACTACGCCCACGGTATAGGTGCCGGCACTTAAGCCCGTTGCTGTAGCAGTAAATTGTCGTGGAGTGGTTGACCAGGCATATGTATAAGGTGATGCGCCACCTGTTGCCGCTGCCGTTGCAGTGCCATTCGTACCTCCGTTACATAAAATGTTGGTTTGTGCAGTAATAGTAATATTTAATGGGGTTGCTTTAACTTGGTTATAGGACATAAAGCCCATTAATACAAACAGAAGTGTCGATAAAAAGGAAGTATTTTTTTTCATGGATTGATTTTTATGAATAGATTTTCAACTACAAATATATTGATTTTTATTATCTTATGATAATAAAAAGCCATGAAAGAGATAGATGAATCTTTTCAAATTTGCCCAAGTGCTCTCCTACAAAATTACTTCAGATTTTCTATAGCTGCCCTTAATTCTATAGGTATAGGAACTTTTTCATTGCTGTTAAAATTGTAAAGAACAATTACATCATGTGCCTCGGCTGCAATTTCGTTTTTGCTGTTCAATATGCGATGATGAAGCCCGATGCTGGTAGTCTTTATGAATTCAATACGTACCTCTACAACTATATTATCCGGATAAAAGAGTGGTTTCTTAAACTGGCAACCCGAAGAAACTAAAATGGGGCCTATTTTATCTTTAAAGTAGCGATTCATAAAACCCACATGTTCCCAAAAATTCACCCGCGATGCCTGTATAAATTTAAAATACATCACATTGTTGATATGCCCAAATAAGTCCATTTCGCTCCAGTCCAACCGCAACTGTAGTTTAGCGGGAAAGTGATGCGATTCTTTTTCCTTTTCCATTTCAAGTTTTAATAGGAAAACAAAGATAACGATAGATGTCGCTAATTTCCGCTTTTTCATTACGTTTGCTGCATGATAGTTGCAAAAGGCATCCATAAGTCATTTGGTTCGCTGCATGTGTTAAAAGGTATTGACATGGAGGTGAAGAAGGGGGAAGTAGTATCGATAGTGGGAACATCGGGGGCAGGTAAAACTACCTTGCTCCACATCCTTGGTACACTTGATCGTGCCGACCAAGGTAGCATTGAAATAAATAATATGCCAATTCATAGCCTGAAAGACCGTGAATTATCTCGTTTTCGGAACCGGCAAATAGGCTTTGTATTCCAGTTCCATTACTTATTGCCCGAATTTACTGCATTGGAAAATGTGTGTATACCGGGATTTATAGCTAAAACTGCAGCTTCTGAGGTCCGTCATAGAGCTGAAGAGTTATTAATTTTGCTGGGCTTAAAAGAAAGATTGGAGCATAAACCGTCGCAACTATCTGGTGGTGAGCAACAACGGGTGGCTGTTGCCAGGGCGCTTATAAATAATCCTTCAGTTGTTTTTGCCGATGAACCTTCCGGAAACCTCGATTCTACCAATGCAAGGGATCTACATAAATTATTTTTTCATTTGCGGGATACCTTGTCACAAACCTTTGTAATTGCTACGCACAATGAGGAATTAGCCGCTATGGCCGACCGGAAAATTACCATGAAAGACGGACAAATTGTTGAATAAGTTTCTACGTAATACAGAAACTTATATATTTGCACCCCCAAAAAGTTCATTTATTATTAAAATCAATGCGAAAGTAGCTCAGTTGGTAGAGCGCAACCTTGCCAAGGTTGAGGTCGCGGGTTCGAGACCCGTCTTTCGCTCTCTGGTCCGCCACTAAGCCAGTTTGACGGACGCTAAGTGTGATGCTTAGTTCTTATTGCCCTGGTGGTGGAATTGGTAGACACGCAGGACTTAAAATCCTGTATTCATTGCGAATGTGCGGGTTCAAGTCCCGCCCGGGGTACGTTGGTAATCAATATTTTATAAGTTAATCCCCAAAGGGGAACAACATCCTGAAAAACGAAGATGTGCAATATTGGTATGCAATATTTTTTTCATTTTATTTATTTTGTTGCGACAACTTAGTAAACTCATCATAGGGAATACAACAGTCAATATGAAGAAGGAACCTATTTTGACACGACTAATTTCCTCCCATCCTTAAAACAATATCCGTTCAAAGGATGGGGAGTTTATCTTATACAAGGTAACGTTACGGGAGAATTTGGTTACGCAACCCATTGAAGTAGAAAAGATGACTAAGCTTTCATTACAGTCTAATCCGAGATATAATTAAGACATTAAGAAAGAATTAGGATAGTAATAGAACCTTAGTTTTCAATTTACCTCGTATACCACAACCGAATAAATAACATCAAATTTATACTATATTAATAAAATATTCCTATCTTTATTTTATATTATAGGTAAAAGGCATTAAAATCTGATTAATCTATTATGCTAAGGAGGCTACAATGCATACTAGTAGATGATGATCCAACTATTCACGATATTTTCAAGGAATACCTTAAAGATTGCGAATACGCAACCATAATGGATTATTACAGAGACCCACGAGAGTTTCTTAAATCTACTAAAAAGCCTGATCTTGTTTTTGTCGATATAGTAATGCCCCATATTGATGGCTTCACGTTAGCGCATATAATAAAACCAACTCCTGTAATATTATTTACAGGAATGGCAAAACATTTTAGTGAGATAATGAATGCGATTGAAGCAATAGATGCGTTTCCAAAACCGATTATAAAAGAAAGGCTTTTAAGCTCTGTAAAGAATGCATACTTTTCATTGAATCCAAAGAACTCTATGGATGAATACGAACTCTTTCACACAAATGATGGAAAAGTAAACGTTTTGCTGTCTGATATTTTATTTGTCAAAACAATTAAAAATTCACATAGGTTTATAGAGGTCTATCTGAAGGGTGGGGTGAAATTAATTATTAAAGGATATTCGCTGGAATATATTCATGGAATTGCAGGATTCTTATTACAATCAAACCGTTCTGAACTAGTTTCCCCACAAGCAATAGCTTTGCTTGAGCATAATTCATTAATAAAATTGCGGGATGTGAGTGACAATGGCAAACCATTGCATTCTGAATTATGCCACAGTTTTCGTAATAACTTTTTGGCAAGTATCCATTCTATATAATTAAGTTTTTTATTTATTATTTCCATCCCAAAACAGGGTATTTATCATTCTCTTCTCCCCCCACAATATTTCAAAACATCGTTTCAGTACAACTTTTATAGTGTTTAGTATAGAAAAACGATGATTGGGTGCAATTTTGCTTTTCAGCAACTTTTATTCCAAATTTTGTACTATGAAATTATTTTAAAACTACAAAATTCTTCTATCATGAAAACCTCTACATTATTTAAGGTATCTCTTCTGAAATTTGTTATCTGTTTGCTTTTTATGCTTGGTTCTTCATTCTTCATACCAAGTAATGCCCAAATCATAACAACTTTTGCCGGCAATGGTACAGCAGGCTATTCAGGAGATGGAGGAAATGCAACTTCGGCTAAGCTGAGTAATCCATATTCTGTAACTTACGATAGTCATGGAAATCTATACATTTCAGATCCCGGCAATGAACGAATTCGATTAGTTACTAAAGCAGGAACTATAATTACAATCGCCGGAAACGGAACAGCAGGATTTTCAGGAGATGGTGGAAATGCAACTTTGGCGGAGTTACAGTCTCCTAAGGGTATTGGAATCGATATGTTTAATAACATATATATAGCAGACAATGGTAATAATTGTATTCGTGAAGTAAGTGCTGTCGGAACAATGACTACCGTTGCTGGTAATGGAACAGCAGGATATTCAGGAGATGGAAGCGCAGCTACTTCTGCTGAATTGGATAATCCTTATGGTGTAGCAGTCGATCCTAACTCTGGAAATATCTACATAGCAGATGCAGGTAACAATTGTATTAGGGTATTCACTGTTTCAGGAAATATATCAACATTTGCGGGTAATGGTACCGGAGGTTATTCGGGAGATGGAGGTGCAGCCACTTCTGCCGAATTGAATTTTCCGGTTGCAGTAGCAGTTGATGCTTCAGGAAATGTTTATATAGCAGATGCAAGTAATAACCGTGTTAGAATGGTTAATGCATCAGGTATTATCAGCACTGTTGCCGGTAATGGAACAGCAGGATTTTCAGGAGATGGAGGTACAGCCACTTCGGCAGAATTAAATTATCCTTTCAATCTTACTTTTGATGGTTCGGGTAATCTTTATATCACTGATTATAATAATGAACGTATCCGGGAAGTTAAATCTGGTATTATTAACACTGTTGCGGGTAATGGTACAGCAGGATATTCTGGAGATGGTGGCCAAGCTACCTCTGCTGAAATTAATAATCCGAGGGGTCTGATATTTGATAATAATGGCAATTATTATATAGCGGATGCCGGCAACAATAGGATACGTGTAACTTATCTGAGTTTAGACGTAACAACCAGCGTTATATCTAATGTAAGTTGTGATGGATTAAGTAATGGGAGTGCCTCAGCAAGTGCAAGTAATGGCACTACTCCGTATTCCTATCTTTGGATGCCAGGTAGCCAAAGTACAAGTACTGCATCTGCATTAAGTGCAGGTCAATATACGATAACAGTCACAGATAACAAAAATATTTCGGGCTCTGCAACGGTAACTATTACTCAACCATTTGTTTCTGCATCCCTGCTTGAAAACCCTAGTGGTTCTGTAATAGCTGAAATGACAGGGGGGACTTCACCATATACCTACTCATGGAGCCCTTCCAGCGGTCTATCATGTACTACTTGTCAAAATCCTTCAGCCACACCAACTGTAACTACAACATACACAGTAACCATTACCGATAACAGTTCGTGTACATCTTCATCATCTGTTACTGTAAATGTTAATACGGGTTCAGGTGGAGGAGCCTCTTCTTTAGCACTTCCTCCTATAGTTCAATGGACTTATGGCGCTTCGGGTCGGTATTCCGGTCAAATAGGACAAGACTGGATATATGATATTATACAAAGCCATGATGGATATTTTTATGGTGCAGGATATACTAATTATACAGGATGTAGCACAATTCCTGTTATTATTAAATTAGATGCCAATGGAAATAAGATTTGGGAACAAGTTTATCTTCCTCCAGGTTGTAGTAATCCATTTGGCACAACTTCATATACTTGTGACGCAATTTATGGTCCACATTCATTAGTCGGTGGTTCTGGACCAGGAACTCAAGATGTTGATGGGTGTTTTTCAGGTAGTGTGATGAGCAGTTTTTATAATATCAAAGAAGTAACTGATCCTGCTGGAACGGGGGGATATGGCATTATTGCAGAAGGGGGATACGCTGAAGATATTTGTACATCATCTTCTCTTTTAGCAGGCTTCCCTATGCCCAACACCTCCATTTATGGCGTTACTTGCAAAACCTGCACCCCGGGTAATTGCCCATCTTGTCCGTCAGGTAATAACGATGTATATCCTTCAGGCAATAATCCCGACAATTATTATGTTTATGCTGTAGAAATAAATGCAGACAGCACCGTAATTCGGGATGCTTATAGCGCCTTAAAGGAGAGAGAATTTTGGGCAAATATGCTGATTGATAAAACAATACATTATTATTGGGTTAATACCCCTACTGTTACTCCTACACTTATTGCCACTGACCCAATAATTGACCAGGGAGGTTCTTTCGATAATATCGATTATGTCTATAATTCATCTAATAGTACTGCTCCAACTGGTTTAATTATTGCGACTGTAGCTAGTATGGAAAGTAATACTTCCAATCAACCAGGTGAAGCTATGTTGATAAAATTAGATCAAGATTTTAATTTGGACCATTCATTTGGAAATTCCACCCCTTCTAAGCTTGGCTATGGACTATATTATGACCCTAACAATTCTTCAGCCCCCACAGTATATGGAGGAATTGCAGTAATAAATAATAATTCAGGTTCACAATATTATATAACATCAGGTATTGTTTATCCAACTTCTTCAGGACAAGCTTTGTGCCAGAGGATTGTCACAAATGGTAGTTCAACTAGTTGGACAGACGATCCTACCAATTCAACTTTAACAGCCGGATTTCCGGCATTTACACATTCACTAATACAAAATGTTCCTCCCGCAAACAGTGCCTTCGCAGCACAGGTAAAGTACGTAAGCGGTAGTGATGTTTTAGTTAATACTTGGTGCAACTCTACAGAGCTTTATGGACCTGTTGATTTCTATACAGGAGTCACGTGTGGTTCTTCCCCTGGTTCTTCTGTATACACTAGTGGTCCGGGAGGATACCTTACTATGCAAGATGCAGTATTAAAAATCGACCTTTCTTCAGGTACTATAAACAAAATTGTGTATACGAGGCAATTTGAGGGTATTGATTTTAGCCCGAAACTTACTTTAACCGCGGATGGAGGGTATGCAATTGGCGGTGATCTATCATTTAATTTAGTATCGTCGCCTGATGCCATAATTCCTGATGGAGTACATTTAGGGGTATATAATGATATCATTAAATTTGATGCAAGCGACAATGAGCAATATGATCAGATATATATGATCAATAGTGAACAGAGTGGTTTATTATGCCAAGGACCAAATATTCAAAAAGGTGTTGGAACAAACTGTATCTTTGGTTTTGCAGCCACTAGTGATAACGGTTTTATTCTGGCTGGCAACACTGAGTTGAATGGTGATGATTATTATGCAATAAAAGTTGAGCCTCCACAATGCTCCGGAGCATACGTAACTGCTACATCGCAGCTTAAAATCCCTCCTTCCAATGCTACTGTTATCCGCTATGGAACAATCATAAATAGTAATACTACCTGGACTGGTAACTATTTGGTGCAAGGTTATGTTGATATTCAGGCTCCAAATACACTTACTATTGCTCCCGATGCTAATATTCAATTTGCCAACATTGCCGAAACTGGCGTAGAAAGCAAAATCGTGGTTGAACCGGGCGCCAGATTAGATGTAAAGGGTACGCTTACAAGTATGAATTCCTGTGTTAACGAAATATGGGATGGAATAGAGTTAAGGGGTAATGCAAGTTTATCGCAGGGAGGTTCACCAACCAACCAAGGACAAGTTATAATGGAAGGAACAAGTACTCTTTCTAACGCGAATCTGGGTATATTTACTATGAAAATTAATACGGACGACGCTTGGGATAATAATCATACGGGAGGTTATATATATGGGGTATCAGGATCTAATTTCATTAATAATAATGAATCCATAGATATGCAATGGTATAATTATTATAATCCAAATATTAGTCGTTTCACATATACTAACAAAAGCTATTTCAACGGATGTAATTTCCAAACTACACCGGCATCTTATCTGCCTGTTGGTTATACTATTCCAAATGTGCATGTTTGTCTTAACCATGTATATGGTATAAATTTAACGGGGAATCACTTCCGATGCGATGAAGCTTACACTTCAGGTTCGGATCCAAGGGGAATAGGCATTAACAGTTTAGATGCCAGTTATAATGTAACTAATTGTTCATGTATATCATTTTCCGGTTGCTGTGGTACTGGGAATTATTTTGATAGCCTTTCCTATGGAATACTGGCCACCTCGGCTAATAATTATGGTGTTACTGCAACTGGTAATACATTTACCAATAATTATTTCGATATTATGGCACAAAGTGTGATTTCTAATTTTTCCAATAATACTTTTTCAAAAACAGGGTTTGGCTCTGCATCCGTTCCGATTGTTGATAATATTTACTTGCAAAACTGTTTTAACTATATAGTTACAAATAATAGTTTTTCCACCTCAAGCCTTGCTCCTTATACAAATGCTGTGGTGGCTAATATTTCAGGGAGTAACCCAAATAGAATCAGTTATAATACTTTTAGTAACAGCAGCAGTTTGGAGGGATTGATGGTTGGAGCGGAAATACAAGGAAATAATAGTGGTTTAGTTTTGCAATGCAATACCTTTCACTCACCCATATACACTGCAGATATCAGTGTTACTCCTTCAGGGAATGCCCCAGGGGATATTCCTGACCAGGGAGATCCATGTAATCCATCGGGAATATTTGCTAATAATGCCTTCAGTAATACATGTACAAGTGTAAGCCCCCAGGCATACGATATTTATAATAATAGTGCTGATAATACATTTAATTATTTTGCTAGTGCGGGTAGTGAGCCTAATGCAGGTTGTTATAACAATAAGGTCAATGTAGTTACTTGTTTGGGTGACCCTACAACTTCATGTACGCCTCCTTCTCCCATCTGGTGGATGAGTCAGTCAACAATGTATACTTCCCAGGCTACTTATAAAGGTACCGCGAACGCTTTAACTACTATTCTTGATTCTGGTAATGCCGTGCATTTATACAGGTATATATCTGCAGGTTATACACCGGCACGTTTACAGGATTCTATGCTTGCGGCCGGACCCTATTTATCCGATGGAGTATTGAGTGACATTATATCATTAGGTTTACCTTACGACACTATGAGAAATATTTTAGTACCCAATGCCCCATTGGACAATTCGGTACTAACAATACTTAATTCCAGCGGTTATACGAGTGCACAAAAGTATAGAATAGATACCATTACAGGTGTATCAGCCCACACTCAATTACAGGAATCCATACAATTTTATAATAATGAATCTGCTATATATACAAATGCTATTATCAATCATTATGTTAATGACACGATTGCAGGAAATATAGATAGCGCTCTCAATGCATTTAGTTATTTTGGAGGATATTCTTTATCAAACACACAACTAGCAGAAGAAGCAACCTTGCAGAGTATGAATGGAGATACGACTTCAGCTAAAAGTACTATTTCTACCATTTCGACAACCGGGGATACTAACTTTACTAATTTTTGCAATCTAATGCCTATAGTAATGCGGTTGCAATATAAACCGAACAACTATTTTGCATTAAAAAGTCTTTCATCCGATTCTTCCCAATTGCAATATATTGCCAGAGATTCGAATGATATGGGCTTTGCCCAAGCCAGGAGCTTGTTGGAATATGTATATAATCTTCAATTTGCTGCTCCTATTATTAATTTAACTTTCGGAGGTGGTCATGACCCAGTTAAGCATAATAAAGGAGAAAGTTCAACAGATAATATAACTTCTTCGTCACCCGGTACAGACTTTAGACTTTATCCAAATCCTGCTAAAAATAGTCTTACCATAGCGTATAGTTTAAACGCTGCTGCTCAGGAGGTGAATATTATTATGTATGATATGGTGGGTAATAAAGTAGCTAATTGGTCGTTACCAAGTGGAATATCAAGCAACACAATAGTGAATGAAAATATATCTTCTTTAGCGCCAGGAATGTATTTTTATACTATATTTGAAGATAATAAAATTGTACAAAGGAATAAGCTTGTGATTGAAAGATAACACTTTAAAAAATATAGCTTTTTTAGTGATATTCTTTAGCATGTTGAGTAGCGTTTCTGCTCAACATGCTATTAGATTTAATAAGATTTATAATGTTATTCCGGGTATAGCCTGTTATGCACAAAGAGTATCCGTTTATAATGATGGGTATGCTTTGTATGGGGAAACAGATGATTCCACCAATAGTTATACAAAAATTTCGGTGACTAAAATAGACACGTCAGGAAATATTATGTGGAACAAATCCTATGGAAAACCAGGGTTTGGTTATTTTTTTGGTAATTTACCCGGTGGTGGTGGTGGAACAAAAGTTCCATGGGGAGGATACATCGAAGCGGGAATCATAAGTAATATTGCACAGACATGGTATAGGCTGGCATTATTTCGCTTTGATGATAAGGGAGATACTTTATGGACAAGAATATATAATGACTCCACTGATGAATTAGGAATAACCATTAAAGTAACAAGAGATAAAAAGTATATAGTTGGTGGAGATTGGTATTATTTAAAAGGGAGTACGTTTGTTACAATGACCCTAAAAAAAACAGATAGTTTAGGAAATGTAATATGGCAAAAGAGCTACCAGGGAGCGCCAAGTCATTATAGGGAAGGTTTATCATTAGATACCTGCAAAGATGGAGGATATATTCTTTGTTCGTATGATGGAGATACTAATTCTGAATGTGGTGGTAGTATCTTCATTATGAAAACAGATTCTGCGGGAAATCCTCAATGGACTAATTATATTTATGACAAGGTTTGTTTGGTTGATCCCGACTATGTACTATCCTTACGGGATGGGGGTTATTTAGTTTGTGGGGGATACGATGATTCTTTAACTGGTAATGGGGAACAATATGGTAAAATATATCTGACAAAAATTTCAAGTACCGGGAGTGTAAAATGGGCAAAACAATATGGTCAAAATTGCAGATCTTTCGTGCTATTTTCAATAAAGGAACTGCCGAATGGAGATATAATAAGTTGTGGTGGGGATAGTAGTGCATTTATAGGCTGTATCCTACGTACAGATTCGAATGGCAATGAAAAATGGAGACGATATTATAAAATGGAATCTCCAGCTGAAGAAGATTATTTGTATGATATACAATTAACCCCAGATGGAGGATTTGTTGCCACGGGTTTCACATATGGAAATACAGAGAATATATGGGTTGTAAAAACTGACAGCCTGGGGTGTGATACGGTAGACTGTGATTATGCAACAAGTGTAAGTGAGATGAGAGGAGAAAGTGGAAAGGTAAAAGTGTATCCTAATCCGAGCAATGGCACTTTCCAATTAGTAATTAGCAATTACAAATTAGGAATTAATAGTACAGTAGAAATATATAATGTATTGGGAGAGGAAGTGTATTCCTCTTATCAAATTACACAATCATCAAATTACCCAATTGATATATCTTCTCAATCCAATGGGGTATATATGTATCGTATCATTTCAGAGACGGGGGATTTGGTGGGCGAAGGGAAAGTTATAATTCAGAAATAAAGTTTATACTCATGAGAAATGCCTGTCTTTTGCTGTTTGGCTTACTCTCTGTAGGCATTGAAACAATCAAAGCACAATATACAGTGCTCCTTAATTTTGATGATACAAATGGTGCCAATCCTTGTGGCTCATTAACCTATTCAGGAAATAATTTATTATATGGAATGACACCAATAGGAGGAGTATATAAATATGGATTTATTTTTTCTATAGATATTAATGGGAATAATTATAAGGACCTGTTCGATTTTGATGGAATAAATGGAGAAGACCCACAAGGTTCATTAATACTATCAGGTAGCACGTTATACGGTATTACCAACGGGGGTGGCACGTTGGGCTATGGTACTATTTTTTCTGTTGATACTACCGGTAAAGGGTACAAAGTGTTGCACAATTTTAATGACACTGCAGGTGAGATGTCTATCAGCCTAGGCTCATTAGTACTTTCAGGAGGTGTATTATATGGGATGACAGAAGCTGGAGGTAAATACAATGATGGTTGTATTTTCTCTATTAATACGGATGGAAGTAATTATAAAGATATACTTGATTTTAATGGCACAAATGGATATGAGCCCTTTGGCTCTTTAGCAGTTTCAGGAAACAAATTATATGGAATGACATCGAGAGGAGGAGCAAATAGTTTTGGTCTTATTTTCTCCATTGATATCAATGGCAAAGGATACATTGACATTTGGAATTTTGATGATACAGGATCAAACGGTGAAACTCCTCAGGGTTCGTTAATTGTTTCAGGCAATAAATTATATGGGATGACTATGGCCGGAGGGAACGATGCACAGGGCAATATCTTCTCTATAGATACAGATGGGACCGGGTATATTAACCTATTGAGTCTTAATAATCAACCATACGGACAATGGCCCACGGGAGATTTATTGCTCTTAGGAAATACATTGTATGGTATGGCAGGTTTTGGAACATACGGACGCTCCCAAAAAAATGATAGTGGTTACATTTTTTCTATTAATACTGATGGAACCGGGTTTACTGACTTGTATAACTTCAATCTTCGAGGAGGATATGCTCCCCGTGGCTCATTAATAGCTGTTGGAAATTCGTTATACGGCATGACAGAGTTTGGTGGGAAATATTCCGATGGAGTTATTTTTAGCATTAGTGATAAGGGCACCGGAATTGATAAATTGATTATACCTACTGGGTTAATAAGTGTTTACCCCAATCCAAGCAACGGCACTTTTAATTTATCCCTGTCGAACGTTAATACAGCATATAATATTGAAATTTATAATGTACTTGGGGAGAAAGTATATTCAGAATCCTTACCACAAAGCCAAAACAACAACACCATTAACTTAACAGCTCAGCCAAGCGGAGTCTATCTTTATCGTGTAATTACTGAGAGTGAAGAATTGGTAGGGGAGGGGAAAGTGATTTACAACGCTAAATAAACTAAATTTTATATGCCAATTATAATAGTCATCAAAAGCATCAAGTTCTTTCAGAAGACCTGAGTCATCATGAATCTTTCTGTCTCCTATAAATTCATTTTTGAAAATATGAAATATGCTTTCAATCATATTGTTTGTATAGTCAAAATTCACCCTGGCCGTGAGTTTTAGAACCTTGTAATTATTCAAACCTCTAACCCATTCAAATACTTTTCCTTTGTTTTCCGAACCGCCATCGCTGATAATATTAATTGGTTCGGTTGTATTGAACAAATTGTACTTTTCAAATGTTGTTTTTAATAAGTCGCGGATATAATCTGATTTCCCATCCGGTACAATCGCCTTATGAAGCAATGCCTTTGATTTATTATCTTTCACAAATACCACTCTTCTGCTGCCTTCTGTATCGGTTGGTACGAAAGTAGTATCAATATGGAGGTATTCAAACACTCTGGTTGCCCTGAATGATGATGACTTTTCTTTCACCAGTGCAGTTCTTCTTCTGAATATCAGGGATGCATACTTATAAAACGTGGCCAGCGAACAATACAACTTGCCTGAACGTACCAACCCATAATATAAAGTACACATGGGCTTGAAGAAGTTCTCCTGGTTAGTTATGCAGTCCTTTATTACGGTTGCTTCCGGAACTGATAATTGAGAAGGATGTGTTTTATAGCATAAGTGAGAACAAAACTTGTAATAATAGCATTAGCACTTACTGTAATTCCCCTTTTAACTATATATGCACAAGACGGGGCAGAGTTATTTAGAAACAATTGTGGTGCGTGTCACACCGTAGGAAAAGGAAAGTTGGTTGGACCTGATTTAAAGATGTGCAAGACAGGCACTCCGAACAATGGATATCAAAATGGATACAAGGTTCGCAAACAATGGTAAAGGCAGGAGATAAGGATGCTGTTAAGCTTTTCAATGATAATAGCCAAATACCTATGCCCCCGGACCAGGCTTTATCTGATAATGATATTAAAACCATACTGGCTTTTATTAAAACGGAAGGCACACCCCAGGTCGCTGCAGCATCATCGGGTAGTTCTAATGTAACACCTGTCAATTCTATCGGAACAGATAATATAACTATTGCTGCCCAAAAGACTGCAGTAGACGAAAAGAGCAGTCCTTCCTTTATCGAATCGCTTACGTTTACGAATTATATGGTATTCTTTCTGATAGGAATATTATTACTTGTTATATGGGTATTATCATCAAGTATTAAATCGCTTGCTGAGTAAGCAGGGGATAAGCAATGATAAACTTATTTAACCGGATAATGCTGCAAGTATAAGGGGGCTTTTTAACCGGGAGACTTCTAAGACAGAACCATCTACCATTATAATTAGCCGTTCTCCTTTTTTAAACGTATTAATATGCGACCGGTTTATTAAATTCTTTTTATGGATGCGTAAAAATATTTCTTCCGGGACTGTTTTTTCATAATCGGCAAGCGGCTTGGTAGATGTAATTTTTTTTCCATTCATAAGGTGAATTATAGAATAATTGCGGTCTGCTTCAAACCATATAATGTCTTCTATATCTACCAGCATTATTTCCGTGCGGTTGTGAATGGCAATTTTATGTATGGTGAGCGCTTCTTTAAAAAAGAATAACTGGTTTTGCAATTTTTGCAGGTGAGCAGACTGGCTTAATTTTTTTTGACATTTTTTAACTGAATTAACCAGTTCTGAAGGTTTAATAGGCTTGAGTAAATAATCAACAGCATTGCGCTTGAACGCTTTAATTGCATATTCGCTATGGGCTGTAACAAATATTATTTCGAAATGAATGGTGCCTATTTTATCCAGCAACGAGAATCCATCCACATAAGGCATTGAAATATCAAGAAAAACCAAATCGGGTGTTAAGTTGCTAATTTTCCTAATTGCCTCATCTGCTGAATAAGCTACATCCATTACCTGTACTTCGGGGCAATGCTCTTTCAGCAGCAGCCGGAGGGTCTCAGTTCCCTTTATTTCATCATCTACTATTAATGCCTTAATCATATAAAACGGTATTTAAAATCAGTGGGAGGTATAGCTCCACCCTGGTACCTGTAGATACTTCATCTTCATTGACCTTATCAATAACGTGTACTTTCATATCCCAGTGGTACATTCTATTCATCGATTCCATTCTTTCCGCAACTATAGACATTCCGTGAGGCTTATGGAGTAATTTATTCCGTAACTCTTTCGCAGCTTTCCTACCTATGCCATTATCGTCAATAACGCACATAATATGTCCATCTATTTTTTCAAAGATAATGGTTACTTGTCCAATTCCATCTTGCATATGCATCAGGCCATGCCATATTGCATTTTCCACATAGGGTTGTATAAGAAGGGGAGGCAGTAATGTTTTATTCTTGTCAAGGTGATTATCAATTTTAATTTGGTATTTAAATTTGGAGGGAAACCGCATTGTTTCAAAATCAAGATAGTTGAATAGGCCTTCTACTTCATCGGACAGTGTAATTTTATCTTTCCGCGAGTTTTCAAGCACTCCACGCATTAAACTTGCAAACTGGGCAAGGTAATTGACGGACGATTTTGTATCATTTTTTAATACATAGCTTTGAATAGAGTTAATGGTGTTGTATAAAAAGTGGGGATTCATTTGGGTACGTAATGCTTTTAGCTCCAGCCACGATTTCTGCTGTTCCACCATTAGTTTTTCCTTTTCGGCCCCTCTCATCCGCTGGAATATTACTATAACGAGCAAAATAAGTATTACAGCAATAGATGCAATAAGTATAGTGATTATTTTTTGTGTCTTATATTCTGCAGTCTGCTTAATTTCCTCTGCGTTACGTATGGCATCTTTTTTATCTTGTTCAGCTTTTGCAGATGCTTGTTTTTGTTCAAATTCATAATTCATTTCGGCCTGGACTATTTTCTTCTGGTTTGCTTCATTAACTATACTGTCTTTAAATGCTATATATTTTTTAAAATTTCCTAATGCTTCTTTGTAGTTAGCTATTGCGCTGTCGAGTTGAAACAATCCTCGATAAGCATCTTGTATTATATCTTTTACTTCGATATTTTTTGAAATTACAAGCGAAGAATCAAAATAGATTTTTGCTTCCTTGTAATTTTTTTTCAATATATCAAGTCTGCCCAATTCGATATAACATTTTGCTATAGTGCGTTTATAATCTATTTTTCTTGACAGAACCAATGCCTTATAATCATTTTCCCATGCCGCTGAATTTTTTCCTTCCTTTTTATATGTGTTTCCAATATCAAGAAGGCAAAGTGTAATTCCAATATTATATTTTATATCCTGGAATATATTCAATGCTTTGAAAAAGTAGGTAAGCGCAACAGAGTCATTACCTTGTTCAAAGTAAATATTGCCAATATTGATAAGATCATGGGCGCTTGAGTTTCTTTCTCCTATTTTCTCACTTATTTGTAACGATTGTGTATAGTACTTCAGTGCATTGGAAAGATCTTCCTGGCTGCCATAGTCAGAGCCTATATCTTCAAGAACACTTGCAAGTCCTTTTTCGTCATTTATTTCCTTGCAAATAGTGAGGGCTTTAAAATGATACTCCAATGCCTCGGAGTAATTACCTAAGTAATAATAATTGAGCCCGATATTAGTAAGATTGTAAGTTATGCTTTTTTTATCGTCAAGTTCTTCATTAATGACAAGGGCCTTGAAGAGGTAGCCTAACGATTTAGTATAGTTGCATAATTGGGAATAAGTAGCACCTAACTTCGACAGGGCACTTACTATCCCTTTTTTATTATTTATCTCCTGGAATAAGGCCAAAGCCTTTAATCCATTATCTTCTGTTGTAGAATAATTGCCCAAGTTATAATTGCATACAGCGCTAGTTAAGAGAGCTGTGCCTATTCCTTTTTTATAATGGATTTTTTCTGATAGAACCTGTGTTTCCTTTGCAATTATCAATACCGTATCGTACTTGCGGAATTTGAGTAATTCCCCACATAAGGCAGTTAGGGTATTCACCTTGTTGGTATCTTCCCGAACAGAATTTCTCAGCAAGGTATTCAGCGAATCTATTTGAGGTGATTGACCCCGGGCTATAATAATTGAAAACAAAAGGAGTAGGGATACAATAAAAGTTTTCATTCCTCTGCCGTTTCTGCTGACTAATTTTATACAAACATAGATATCTGTATGAATATTAGCTATGATGTGATATGGATTTTAAGCCTGATTTTGCAGTTAATCATTCAAATTATGCAGTTAGTGCAGATAATGTACCGATAAATAAATATCCGTTGAATTTTAAGTTTATTTTTTTAAATACTCTTTCAATTAGATGGTAAGAAAAAAAAATCCTTATTTTGCATCGATTTAAGAACGATAATTTATATGCCTGCAAAAGTTAGGGCTCTCATTACATTTTTGCTGGGTAGTTTAATGGCTACCATAAGCGTGTATTCATATCGCAGCGCCTATAATTATAAAAAAGCGACTGAATGGGTAAATCATACCCAACAGGTTATTGCGGAGGCCAATAGTGTTCTCGCCGATATACAAGATATAGTAATTGATGAGAAAGGATTTGTTATACTAGGTGATTCTAGTTACCTTATACCCTATAAATCAGGGATAAAGAGTATTCAGGATAAATATTTCGTAATCAGAAATCTGGTGCAAGATAATCCCGGACAAGAAGTCCTTCTTGATTCCATCAATACGCTTATTGCTGCTAAAGTAAGGTTCACTCAGCAGGTAATTAATGCCCGTGCAAATAGCGGGTTTGCAGGAAGCCAAACCATTCTTCTTACAAGAGGAGGAGAAATTATTATGAAACAGCTAAAGACGCTGCTTAATGAATTTACGTTGAAAGAAAGACTCCTCCTTGCGCAAAGACTCGACCGTGCAAAAAAGAGTTATAGCTGGGCTGTTACATTTATAATTATAGGTGTAATACTAACCCTATTCATTATACTTATTTCCTACTATCTACTCAATAGAGATTATAAACAGCGCTTAAAAAGCGAAATGAAAGTAAAAGAGAGTGAATTGCTCATGAGGAAATTCCTTAATAGTATTCCGCTTGGCATCCTTATATTGGGGAAAGATGGGAAACTTTACTTTGCTAATGATAAGGCTGCTGAAATTTTAGGCAAGGGGCTAATGCCCAATGCTACACCCGAAAATCTATCTGAAATCTATTCCATTGTTAAGGCTGGCACTAATGAAATGTATCCTCCTGAAAAGCTCCCTTTAGTAAGGGCAATTAATGGAGAAAAGAATGTGCTGGTGGATGATATGGAGGTACTAAAGAAACCAAAGAATACACCATTAAGAGTAAACGCTACTTCGGTTTTTAATGCAGAAGGTGAGGTAGAATATGCCATATCTATATTTGAAGATATAACAGATATGCAAGAGGCTAACAGGAAAATAAAGGAAAGTGAAGAGAAGTTTTATAAAGCTTTTGCCATAAGCCCGGTAGCTTTTGCCATAAATGATAGTGAGACGGGGAAATATATAGAAGCCAATGATAGCTTTGCCCAACTTACAGGATATTCACGGGAAGAGATAATTGGTAAAAGTTCAGTGGAGGTGGGAATAATGGTAGATGTGAAGTCTCGCGAAAGAATTATGCAAAATATACGGCAACACGGTACTATGAAAAATGCCGAGCTGGTGATCCGTAATAAGGACGGCAGGATGATAGATATGCTAACTTCTGCTGAAACCCTTACTTTAAAAGGCAGAAAATGTACGCTTTCTATTAATTACGACATTACTACATTAAAGGAATCGGAACGCAGACTGATTGAAGCTAATAAGCTGGCAGAAGAATCAGCGCATTTAAAGGAAGCGTTTTTAGCCAATATGAGCCATGAGATTCGTACCCCTATGAATGCGATTGTGGGCTTTACTGAACTGCTGCTTAAAAAGAGCCTTGATGAAGAGCAAAGGGATTATGTGGAGACTATTAAAAGCTCGGGTGAGAATTTACTGCGGATTATTAATGATGTGCTTGATATTTCAAAAATAGAGTCCGGTGCAATGGTGTTTGAGAAAAGTCCAATAAGTGTTAAGGAGCTGTTTCACTCGCTACATAGTATGATGATGCCTAAGGCAGTTGAAAAAAAACTGGAACTGACATTCGAATACCCGCCTGATATGCCGGATACGATAATAGGAGACCCAACAAGGCTCACACAAATTATTATTAACCTGGTCGGGAATGCTCTTAAATTTACTGAAAAGGGTAGTGTGACCGTTTTAGCAAGGGTATTGAACATAGAAGCAAGCCGCTATATCATTGAATTTTCAATAAAGGATACCGGTGTGGGGATACCGGAGGATAAGCTAAAATATATTTTTGAGCGTTTCCGGCAGGCTGAATCTTTTACTACCCGGCATTATGGCGGAACCGGGTTAGGTCTTAGTATTGCCAAACAATTGGTTGAAATGCAAGGCGGAGAGATTACTGTTAAAAGTGTAGAGGGCATTGGTTCGGAGTTTATTTTTTCGCTGCCATTTAAAAAAGCGGATGATGCGGAGAAGAAAGTTGATAAAACAATTACTAAAATAAATCTGGAAGAGTTAAGCAAGCTTGCTATTTTAATGGTTGAGGATAACCTGATCAATATAAAATTCATACAAAGTTTGTTTAAAGACTATAAAATTCACACTGATATTGCCCGAAACGGGAAGGAGGCCATTGAGAAATTTGTAGAGAAAAACTATGATATGGTATTGATGGATATTGAAATGCCTGAAATGAACGGGTATGAAACAACGGACATAATCCGAAAAAAATTTAAAAGCGGAATACCCATTATTGCTATGACGGCTAATGCCATGGCGGGAGAAAGGGAAAAATGTCTAAAAATGGGAATGGATGATTACATTTCAAAGCCTATAAAGGCCGACTCCTTATTTGTAAAGATGTATAATGCGGCTTTTAAGAAGGAAGGACAGAATAACAAAGCTAAAAAAGCGGCGGACCTTACATTTTTAGTTACATCTATGAATGGCCGGAAAGATGTTATCCGGGAAACCATAGATCTTTTTATCGAACAAATTCCTCAAGATATGGGCTTGTTGGAACACGCCGTTACTACAGAAAATTATGAGGCTATAAAACAATGCGCCCACAAAATAAAATCTGCCGTTTCTTTGATGGGGATGACCGAACTGCAAAATATGCTTAATGAAATGGAGCTGCTGGCTGCTTCGGGCAGCAATTTTGAAAAAATAAAAATACTTTTTTCTGATGTCGTTGCATTGAATGAAGAAGCGATGAGTGAAATACAGGAAGAAAGATCAAATTTTGTATAACCGGGTATAATTAAATTCCGAGAGCAGACTACTTTTTATGAAGGTGCTTATAATAATCACCCAATATTTTCTCAGTCATAGGCAGATAGTATTCCCAAAAAAAGCTTTCTCTTTCAGCATTCTGTTTATTGTATAAAAACCAGCGTAAGGTCACAATTCCCCTGTAATCGGAAAGAGCCGGGTCTATAGGGTCATCTGCAAAATCGCCCGTAAAGTAGTAGAATTTATAATTGTCGCTGTCATGGGCAATAACCGAAGGAGATGTTGATGGAATACCATTTTTAGCCAGGATCGAATCACCCCGGGCTGTTGGTTTAACCGATATTTCTGATACAATTTCATTGGTTTTATCACTGAACATAATATCAAACCAATAAGGGTATTTTATCTTGGAAACAACACCATAATATTTTTTCCATTTGTCCTGTGTTTCAATTATAGGTACAAGTTCTTTCAGGTCTGTGGTGTGTGATAAGACTTCTACTCGAGTATCCTCGTTCACATAAGCAATACCTGAACCTTTAAAGTGCCAATCTGTTTTGTGTTCTTGCACATAACCACGTACAAGCCACCGGGGTATTTCATCTGTTTTTGTAGTGTCTAACTGGTCAAAATAACGAGCTACCCAACCGGTCCAATGCAGCCCAAACATTTCTTGAAATTCTCTACTCACACCATCACTTGTGGGTGATTCTATATCATTAAATTCAGTAAGAATAAGCTTATGCTTGTTTTTCATGTTCTTTAGGAAGTATAGATCTTTTTGTGTCATACCTCCATATATGATATGTGACCGTTCTTTTATATCATGGTGCAGATACCATTCATTGTAGTAAATTCCGTATGTATCTGTAAAGTAAGTCATATCGGCTGTGTCTGACAGGCTATCTAATTGTGAATAGGAAAGTGATTCAAGCCCATGCACTATGTATTTTTCACTGTCTTTCGGAAAGAAACCATAGTAGTCTTTGGATACGCTGTATAATCGTTTATTGGGCTTGCAGTAACGCTTGTTAATTAAAATCCAGGTAAATGAACAATGCTCCGTACATTTACTATTCAGCACGGTTTTGTCAACTATTACAACATTCATCACCTTTTTTGGGGTGAGTAACCATGCAATCCACATCCATAATGGGGTAAATATGAGAGCAATCACAATAATGTAGACTCTTCCGCGCATAGCAGGTAAACTTAAAATAATATATCAAGGCCAACAAAGAAGCTATAATCGAGACCAGTGAGGTCGCTGCTTCCTCTTGTAAAATCAGAGCGCACCAGGCCGGCACCTATACTGAAAAGCCATTCGCTGCTAAACAGCTTTTGGTAACTTAATTTTGCCTCATCGCTTTTAAGCTTTGGATTGCTTACCAGGTCGACCAATGACCTATCGTCGGGCGATATACCGGTGCCTAATACTAAACTAAAGTAATCGTCAGCACTGCCCATGTAATACCGTGTAGTTAATAAGTATGATTCTGAATAGCTGTTAAAGCTTCCCGGAACTATATATGTCCTTAATGAAAACCATAGATTTTTATAATATTTTCCAATGGCCCCGGTATAAATAAGAGTAGCAGGAGAACTAAAATAAAGATACCTGAATCCAATATCGACCTCAAAACTTTTCGGAAGGCTGCTATATAAGGAAGCTCCAAACATATAATTAGGAAACAAGCTGGTGTAAGAAGAGTATCCCGCATCTACAAAAGCATAAAACCGTTTTGATATATTGGGATATGCATCTATCTCATATTGCACCCCATTTGCATTTGAAAAACGATTGGCAAAGTTTAAACGTGCTATAACAGTTCCCATTTTAGTATGGTCGGAATAGGAGAGTGAGGCTAATGTCCAGGGATTAGCATATTGTGTATTGTAAACATCTAGGTAATAAATAAGTCCAATATCATTTACAGCCATTTTTCTTCGTAATGATAGTTGATAGTCTATAGCCTGCGCATCATTCGAATTGTGTGCTAAAAGAGTATCTATTAGAATGTAGGCTGCTTTGTAATTTCCGGTATCTGCTACTGCTTTCGCTTTTTTATATAGCAAATCGCGTGAATTATGGTTATACATAAGTCCGGTATCAGCCTCTTTTATGGCTGCCTTGCTATTACCGGACCAGTAATCTAAATCTACCAGGGCGCAACGGGTATCCTCGTCTGTGGGTTTGGCTGCAAGTACTTGGTTAAATTCCATCCTGGCCGAATCATATTGATGGTTCCAGGTGTAAATACGGCCTAAAAAAGTTCGTACGTCGGAATATCCGGGTGATTTTTTTAAAATTCTTTTAGCTAATGCAATTGCTTCCGGCCGCCTTCCATTGAAGGCCATTTTACGGGCTGTGTCAAAAGCAACGTCCACATTAATCGTGTCGCGTAGTGGTGTGTTTTGGCCTTGAATCTGAATAAAACTCAGTACTAGAAAAGCAACAAGAAATAAATTACTTATACGATAATACATTAGGGGGGATGTAGTTAACTAGAGGCCATCAGTTTGTTTTTCTCTTCCTTGGCTTCTTTTAATACCTCTTCGTAATAAGAATGCAAAGATGTATACAAATCATTAATATCTTCAATTCCAGTACCCTCCGCACCTTTTGCTTCAATTTTTTTAGATTGGGTAAGCATGGTTTCTACCCCCATAAGCGATAATGTAGATTTCATTCTATGAGCATATTGCCGGATGTTTTCATAATCTATCCTGTCGATGGCCGCAGATAGCTCTTTCATATCTTCCGGGAGTTGTTCGCAGAATATGTCAATAATCTCTATTATCTCCGCTTTTTTATTGCCCATGTTTTCAAAAAGGAAAGCGAGATTTATTAGTTTCTTCGGAGCTGTATTTTGAGGTGTTTCGATTTGTGGCGCTTTATCCGGGATGCCGAATTTTGCAATGGAAATTGCGTTTATTTTTTCGAATAATAGTTGAATGGAAACAGGCTTTGGAATGTAGGCATTCATACCATAGGCAATGCATTTTTCCCTTTCGCCAGCCATCGCATTAGCAGTCATGGCAATAATATATACATTCAGTTTCAACTCGTTTCTAATCATTTGCGCCGTTTCATATCCATTCATATTGGGCATCTCAATATCCATAAGTATCAAATCGTAGTCATTATTTTGCAGTTTTTGT